>NZ_JBNHEP010000062.1:0-12527 GCF_050015995.1 Dapis brunnea BLCC-M229
AAATTCCTATTGCGTATGTGGCAATAGAGATGAATGAAATTTTTATTTCTGATTTTCTAAAAGGTTGCCTCTGAATTTTGTCAGCAAAAACTCCTATTGCTACATCCGCAATAAAAAAGAAGTGAGTCGAAATTCCTATTGCGTATGTGGCAATAGAGATGAATGAAATTTTTATTTCTGATTTGCCAAAACCTTACCTCTGGATTTTGTCGGCAAAAGCTCCTATTGGGTATATGGCAATAGAGATAAATGAGATTGATATTTTGAATTTGCTAAAAAAATCATTAACTGAACCGTATTGGAAATATCACCTACTCTTTAATTTCCATCTGCTCACGAATAGCTGCTTGAATTTTCTCATCAAAATCAGGATCATCTAAAGTAGTAATAAATTTTTTATCTGAACGCTCACTTAATCTATATATTCTATGACTAAAAATAGTAAACCCTGGGAAGAAAATTGGAAAATTATTGACAATATTAGTGGCGGTGGTCAAGGTCAAACTTATCTAGTCGAACTTAAAAATAATTCCTTTCCAGCTAATAAATACGTTCTCAAAAAACTTAATAAACAAAATGACGATGAAAGACGTTCAAGAATGCGTAGAGAAGTAGTTGTCCTAGAAACATTAAACTGCCCAGGAATACCAAAGTTAATTGATTCAAATGTAGAGCTTTTCAAGTCAAATACTCCTCTTTATATGGTAACTGAATTTATACCCGGAGATACCTTATATGATTTTCTCAAAACAGAAGTAATAAATATTTTTACTGGTGTAAGTTTGACAATAAAACTATTAGATACTCTTAAATATTGCCATAAAATAGGAATAGTACATAGAGATATTAAGCCGGATAATATCATCATTAAAAATAACGACATTAGCACTCCAGTATTAATAGATTTCGGGATTTCTTTTAATAAAGTTGATGAGTCTGCGACAGATTTAACACCTACATGGCAACAGTTAGGAAATAGATTTTTTCAACTTCCGGAGCTTGGGGAAAAAAGTAGTTTACAAAGAGACCACAGGTCAGACATTACAAAAATTTGTGGCATTTTGTTTTTTACAATAACAGGGAAATTTCCTCTTTATCTTTTAGATTCTGAAAATGGAAATAAACCACATCAGAGAGAAGAAGCTAAACAAAAGTTATCAGCTTCACCTAATTTACCTGAATCTATAGTATCTAAAATAAATAGAGTTTTTGATAAAGCTTTTGAGATAAAAATAGATTCTCGTTGGCAGTCTATTCCTGCACTTATGGACGCTTTGATAGATATTTTTGAATTAGAAAATTCAGAAGGGAATAAAGCTGAAACTTTTTTAGAAAAAATCAAAAATAAACTATCAAGTGACTCTAATATAGAAAAGAAGTTATTTCGCAAATTAGCTGAAAAAGTTATAGAACAGATTAGTCAAGCTGTTAGAAGTTTAGTTTACGAAGACCTAGATTCTAATTATTTTCATGTATGTGCTAGAGGAGCTAGCGAAAGACTTGGAATAATAGATTGGGCTAATTTAAAATTCTCACAACAAGTTACAGGTATAAGCTGTGAGTTTTCAAATGAAGACTTTTTTCCTGAATTTCAAGGATTTGCTACAGGAAATGAGTTTGTATTAGTTTCAAGTATCAAAGGAAAAGAAGTTGAGTTATTAAGAACTTCTCTAAGTGGAGAACCAGACTTTACTGATTTTGCCCAATGTCTTAGAAAATTTTACGCTGAAGGTGTAGAAAGCATAATTTCAAAATAATATAAAAAAAGGCAATTTAAACCTAGACTTAAACATCGTACTTGCAGCAATTCCAGGATTTTTAGGGAGGGAGTTAAATAGATTTTGTTAGCTAATAACTAATACCAATTCCTAAAAATAATGCTATACTTCCGATGAGACTTCAGTTATTAAGTAATAATAATGCTTCAGTAATGTTTGTAAAGATTATCGGCATTAAATCAAAATATCTTATTTCTTTTAACTCTACTCCCTACTCCCTACTCCCTACTCTCAAGGAGATGTAGCAAGACTTTTGAGAAATGGTATAACTACTAAAACCTTATAGTTAATTAGAGCTTGCTGATTACCCTGAAACCATTTACAGATAGACTTTTTAGCCTTTTTGTAGTGACAAAAATGCTAGGTTTTCACTTCATAGAGCTGCAAAAAGTTAGGGTTTTGAATAGATCGCGGCGGAAAAATCAAGATATAATAAGGGTTTGCTGATTAAGTATCAAATCCTTTTCAGGTAAAAGTTTCAGCCTTTTTAGGTCTTGAAAAAATCCAAGCTTTTAGGTCTGTGCGGTTCAAAAATTTAGTATTTTGGGTAGACAAAGACAGAAAAATTGAGGAACAATTCTTACTCCTACCTCCTCTAAATTCTCATGACTCCTGACTCCTATCCCTAACACAAGACTTTTGAGCGCAAACCCTAATTATTCTTCCTCCCTCTTCTATAATTCTCCTGAATCCTGACTTTTAATCGCTAATTAACATTAGTCAAACTCTTGAATTTGCCGGTAAATCTATTAAAGAACAACTCTAAAACCGTCCGTTTACCAACATTAATATTAGAGTTAATTGCCATACCATTCTGCAAACCAATTTCCAAATCATTTTCATTATCCAGAACAAATGTTTGCCGTTCTAAATCAATTGTAGTTTCAAAAGAAAAGTAAGGTCTTCCTGCTTCTTGGTCTGGTGGAATAGCATCATCGCTAATAGAAATAACCTCCCCAGTTACTGTTCCAAATTCATTAGCAGGTAAAGCCTCAACTTGTACTTCTACAGGTACACATTCTATATCACTTAAACCTAATTTTTCTCGATTTTCTTTAAGTTCCGGACAAGCACATTTTTTACCCGGTTCACATTCAATAATTTCTCCTCCAGCTAACTCTTGGTCGTGATAAGGTTCTAATTTTTTCCGTTTATCATTTAAGGCTTTTAATACCAAAGCAACGTCTTTATTCTGAATATAAACTACTGCCTCTAAACCTTCATCATCATCCAATACTGTCAGTAACGGTTGGGTTTGTTGCGCCTCATAAGAAGCATCCTCACATCTTTCTGGTTGAATATCCCCAGGTTTCAAAACTTCATTAATAACATATTGACAAATAGGGTCTGTTTTTATATCTAGAGAAGATTCTTCTTTAGTTGTAGGTTGTAAGTCAAAAATTACTCCAGAAACTGGTGATTTTAAAACTTGATTATCACGAGTTTCTTCTAGTTTTTCAATCTGAGCATTAACTTCTGTGAGTCGCTTATTATTTTCTAGTTGTAAGCGAGTAAACTGAGAATCTATTCTCGCAATTTCTCTACCTTCATTTTCAGCAATTCTGGCATAAAGTTCCCTTGCCCAAGCATCTCTTGTATTTTTTAATTGTTCCTTCGTTCTATTAATAGATACGTTTAAACGTTGTTGTTCTAACCTAGCACGTTGCACTTCTGCTTGACGCGCTTTAACTTCTCCTCCTCGTGCATTAATATCTGCTTCCCTAGAATTAATTTCTCCCTCGCGAGTATTAATTTCTCCTTCTAAAGTAGTAATATCTGCTCTGCGAGAATTTACATCTCCTTCTCTCGCATTAATATCTGCCAACCGGCTATTAACTTCTCCTAATCTAGTATTAATTTCTCCTGCCCTTGATTGTATCTGGTCTTGTTGTCTTAAGAGCTCACTTTCTCCTCGAAATACCTCTTGCTCTTGACGTTTTTTTTGCAGTTCAGCGATCGCTCCTTCTTCTACTAAAGGAGATATTTGTTCTAGAATTCCTTCGTTAGAATCTAATACTTTTTCTGATTTATCTAATTGCCCTTTTGCTAGTTGTAGTTGTTCTTGAGAATATTTTAATTGTGCCTGGGTGTTGTTGAGTTGTTCTCTGGAAAATTTGAGTTGTTTTTCTGCGTTATTTAATTGTTCATAAGCATAAGTTAGCTGTTGCTTACTATTATTTAATTGTTGTTTAGAAAACTGTAATTGTTGTCTAGAATATTGCAATTGTGTTTGAGCTACTCTTAGTTGTTCTGTTGCCGCTTCTTCTTCTTTTTCTGCTTGTTGAAGTTGCTTTTGTAGTTCTCTGACTTGTAGTTCTACGGCACCTACACGGGAATTATATTCAGCTTTGTAGTTAATGTATAATCCTTGTAAACTAGGGTCAACATTGACAAAACTACCCCTGTTTAAATAAAGTTCATTAATTAGAGCGCGGTAGGCTTGATTTTCTGATACTCTAGTTTGCCTTTCTTGGGCAAGTTTTTGTAAATCTGGAGGTAAAGCTGTAGGAACCTTTCCATTTAATACTTCCTTATAGAATTCGTTTTCTCTTTTGAGGGTATCTCTTAATTCTTTTGCAGAACCTAAATCTGCACTAGGAGCAGTAGGACTAAAAGTTAGTAATGGTTGATTTTTTTCTACGCGATCGCCATTTTCTACATGAAGTCTAACTACATTTCCACTGGTAGGAGCTTGGACATCTATGGAACCGTCTTTAAGTTCTAATTGACCTACTGCAGGTACAGCTTGGTCTATCTCAGCAAAGTATGCCCAGATGATGGCTGAACTGGTCATTAACATAATGATCCATAGAAATAGCCTAGATAGTATGGCTGGTTTCTCTAAAATTACTGGTTGTTCGTTTAGTGATACTGATTTATCTTGCATTTTTTTTAATAATTAGGAAGTAGGGAACAATTGATAATGGATAATGAATAATGGATAATTAGAATATCAGAGAGTTAGATAGAAAATTATTACTGGTTGTTCATTTAGTGATACTGATTGATTTTGCATTTTTTAAATAATTAGGAAATAGGGAACAATTGATAATGCATAATGAATAATGGATAATTAGAATATCAGAGAGTTAGATAGAAAATTCGAGATTTAAAAAACTCTTTCATTATCAATTATCAATTATCCATTATTAATTATTGCTGAGATTCTTGTTGTTGATAGAGACAGAAATAACGTCCTTTTACTGCCATTAATTCGTTATGTGTTCCCTGTTCTACGACGGAACCTTTATCCATCATAATGATAGTATTAGCATTTTTTACTGTTGTTAAACGGTGAGTAATAAAGAACACTGTCGTATCGGTAAATGCCTCAGCTAAGTTCTCACTAACCTGACGTTCTGAACTGTAATCTAAAGCGCTAGTTGCTTCGTCTAAAATCAACAATTTAGGATTTTGTAGAACTGTCCGAGCAATTGCAATTCTTTGCCTTTGCCCCCCTGATAAAGAAGCACCTCTTTCTCCTACCATTGTGTTATATCCACTAGGCAAACCCATAATAAAATCATGGGCAACCGCTATCTTAGCAGCTCGAATAATTTCATCAGTCGTTGCATCTGGATTTGTCAAAGCAATATTATCTTGAACAGTACCGTTAAACAGGAGAGTATCTTGTAAAACCACCCCAATTTGACGACGCAAAGAATATAACTCTACCTTTTGAATATCATATCCATCAATAAAAATTCGACCAGAAAGTGGAGGATATAAACGCTGCAATAATTTCATCAACGTACTCTTTCCCGAACCACTCAACCCTACAATACCGACAAAATAACCTGCTGGAAATTCCAAATTTATATTTGCCAATTGTAGAGGTCCGCTTTGAGTAAATCGGAAAGAAAGTTCTTCAAATTTCACACCCCCATTAATTGGTGGCATATCAATATTATTCCGGTCTTCCTCATCTACTTCCGCTTCAGTATCTAATACATCTCTTAATCGTTCAATCGACATTCCCACTTCTTGGAAACTTTGCCAAACACTAACAAAACGGAGCAAGGAACCTGTTACATTACCAGCAATAATTCGGAAAGCAATTAATCCCCCTACAGATAACTGATTATCAATAACTAAATAAGCACCAACCCATAAAAGAGCCAGTCCTGAAAGTTTATTTAAAAAGGTACTAATAGAACTAGAAGTAGTTTGAGTCAGAACAGTATTAAAACTAGCAGTCATAAACTTGGCATAACGAGCCGACCATTCCCAACGAGACCGCAGTTCTAAATTTTGCGCCTTAACAGTTTGCACACCATTTAGTACCTCCACTAAGTATGACTGAGAGTCAGCATAACGTTCTGCTTTTTTCCGGAGTAACCTTCTGACAATAGGAGAGTTAATCACAATAATCCCACCAAAGAAAGGCAGTCCAGCCAAAGCTACTGCTGTCATTAGTGGGTTGAGAGCCAACATCACAGCAATATAAATTACTGAGAATACAGCATCCAAGACCACTGTTAAGGCTGTACCTGTGAGAAAGTTGCGAATATTAGCTAATTCTCCAATCCTACCTGTCAGATCGCCCACCCGGCGATTATCAAAATAGTTGAGTGGGAGACGGAGTAGGTGGTCAATTACCTCAGAGCTAAGTTTGACGTCTATGCGGTTAGTAGTATCTACAAACAAGAAAGTTCTCAGACCTCCCAACAAAGCTTCAAATAGAGCCACACCTAACATTAAGATGCCTAAAACATCTAGAGCTTCTATGTTGCGTTGCCCCATGACTTTGTCGATGATTATCATCGTCATTAAGGGGTTAACCAAGCCAAATATTTGTACAAAAAATGACGCAGCTAGGACTTCAAGAAATACTGTGCGATGTTCCATTAACGAAGGAACAAACCACCAAAAACTAAACTGTTCCTTCTGTTCTGATTTTGGCGCTTGGAGCAGTAGAACCTGTCCCGACTCCCCCCAAACCTCTTGGAACTCACCCGGTTTGAGGCGAGTTAATCCGAATTCTGGACTACCAACAACAATTTCTTGTTCTGTAATACTATAAATTACAGCAAAACTATCTTGCCATTGAATTAAAGCTGGTGCCTTGAGGCGAGCTACTGCTGCTGCCGGCACCTCTGCCAGTTGACCGCTTAATCCCATCATCTGGGCGATCGCTCCACAAGCTTGCAAAGACACCCTACCTGCTGTGCGAACCTGGTTATCTAATACCCGACGAATTACGTCCCGGCGAAACTTGAGACCAAGATGTTTAGCCAGCATCTGGAAGCAAGCTAAAGGAGCTGCTATTTCCCCCTTAGCTCGGAAGATTGGGTATTTTTTTGATGGAGTATCTTGAACAACAGTAGTCTCTGGTGGACGTGCTGGTGCTTGGGGAACCATAGACAAATCTAGGGGTGCTAGTTGACCAGTTTCTGCACCATTTTCTGAGGTCTGTTCCTCATGTTGTTGTTCGGGGAATCCGATCAGTCTTGCGCCTCTTTCTCCTTCTATTTTTATAGACTTACCTGCTCCATCCAAAACTACCTGACTACCTGGAGGAAAATCCCCTACTATCCCACTACTGACTAGCCAGATTTTTTCTGAGTCGAGGATGGATGCTAGTTCTTTGGTTTTGTTGTCTCCTTTGGGTAAGTTTACTACTACAGTATTGTGAACAACGTTTTTAGCCAGTTCTTTGAGGTTAGTATTCACTTCAGCTCTTCTGGCAAATTCTTGGCTTAGTAGTTCAAATACTTCGCTTATTGCCGGACGTTCGAGAAAGACTTCTCCAAATTCTGGTTCTGTTTCTAGTATTGCCAAGAAATCTGCTGCTGGTAGAGTAACAGCGATTAAGTCTGTTGAGGCAAGTGCTGTTTCACAAGGCATTCCTCGTAGCAACCCTGCCCAACCTAGGATTTCTCCAGGTCCTGCCAATTGCAGACTGATGTGACGTTGCGATCGCTGGTCATAACCTAATACTCGTGCCTGACCCTGATAGATAATTGCTATCTGGTTTGGCATTTTTTCCCTTTCAAATAGTGGTTGGCCACTACGGTAGCCTAGAAGTTGACACTTTCCCACTAATTGATTTTTCAGGGCATTTTCTGAAAGTTTGTTAAATGGTGGCTTATTTGCCAGAAATTCTTGTACTTGTGCTCTTGATATTGTCGAAGAAGTAGCCATCTAGTTTATGTTATTTCACTCTAGTTGGGGTATAATTTTTGACTGTCTCTAATTTTTAGATAATTGGGCATTTTATGTCACCTGAGAATCAGGCCTCAACCATTTTATTTCAGTAGGAGATACTGATAACTGATAACTGAAATGATTTACCTAAAAATTGGTGTATACGACTCGCCCTTAAGCGGGCGACTTTTTGGTTGATTAATTATAGATAGAAGGACATAAGGTATAGTTATTGTTGTTGCGGGTTTTTGCGGGTGGGCAATCCGAGACATCAAACGGATGCGGAGGGAAGCATCAGACTACTGTCAAGGTAGCAGCACCTGATGTTTTGCTGCGCGAATGAAAAGCGGAGCTTTGCGCCAGCAAAACGTCAAATTACCGAGGAACTAGGGCTTGGTACTAATCTCCATGGCTTTAGCTATGCTTTATAAACATTTTTCTTTACATTAAACTTGATAAAACAGAGAAGTTATGTTTTTGCTATTCAAGATTTCGGCAGAGTAAACCTATTTAATTAGAGGCTTTTCTCCCCCCACCTCCCCATTTCCTATCAGAAAAGGGTTTTAGGAGTTCCTTATAAGGGATAAGTACCTTTAGGCTGGAGAGGATGTCAAATCTGATACATCTGAACGTAATGCCTTAAGGGGTCCAATTTTTCCTATTTGTTCTCGTATCCAATTTTCTAATAATTCTTCCATTAAAGATCGGCGCATTGAGTCATCAAGCTGTGCTGGGATGAATTTTTCCAACCTAATAATTACTGTCCATTCTGTTAATGGACGTGGTGTCCATATCTGACCAGGTTGACTTACTGATAAAATTTTACCTATAGAAGGGTGTGGTTGACTTAGGGGAACAGGACCTAACAAGCCTCCTGTTCGCCCTTCTGGACCTTCAGAATATTGACGAGCAATTTCTGCAAAAGTTTGCTCTCCTTCTACTATGCGAAAGTATAGTTCGTGAGCTAGACCGGGATTTTTTGTCCGAATTAGAGAGTAAACTACTTGATCTAAACTGCTCTTACGGGTGAGAAAATATCTTTCTACTTGATTGCTCCAAGTTTGTTGTTTAAATTTTTCCAGTAATATTGGCCTGGTGGCCATTTCTTCTAGTTGTTCTTGGGTCATGTTTTGGCTTTTCAGCCATGCTTGTTTAGTTTCGGGGTTATTTAACTGGTATTGGGTCTCAAATTTTTCTAAGGCTGTCCTTTTTTCCTCTTCTGTGCAAGTCAAGTTAGCGATCGCTTGGTCGATTATTACTCCTCGCAAAAAATGAGGCATTAACTGATAACGTTGTAATAACGATGGGATATCTTGGGCTTGCAATAATTTATCACCGATTTGAAATAATCCTGTCATTTTTTATATCTCCAACTAACTTGCACTATCCTTTTAATTTAGTCTTCTGTTGAAAGTAGTGGCAAATAACTTAGCAATTCATTTTTTGAGTACCTGGATTTAGGCAACCCATGAGTTTTAAACACTACTTCTAAAGACTTTATTATTTTCATTCACTATATCTATTATGTAGAACCCATTTGAGTTCCTTTGTTAATATTACTTATACCGAATTATTACGGTAAAAACAATACAGGTTTATTCAGGAAAGTTCAGTAAATTTTAAATTCAGTTTTGTTCAGGAAAGTTCAGTTTTGTTCAGGAAAGTTCAGTTTTATTCAGGAAAGTTCAGTTTTATTCACTGCCGTGTTAAACAGGGTATTCATAGTTTGATTCCAAAGATAGTGAATTCTTTCAATCATCACAATACTTTGAACTCCTGACCATTGTTCTTGTTGGTAAAGACGACCAACAGCCTTTAGGGACACTACCCAAACATGTTACTTCTTGAGGACGATGATGTCCTTTTTCTATCCGTCAAGGTACTTGAGTATGGTATTTCCTATACATTATATTTTTTCAGAAAGATCCCAAATTGGTTCTATAGTGATTTTAGGTTAATCCTGCTCGGTTGATATCTATAAAGTAGTCAAGCCAAATTAATTGTATATTTAGTGATGGCTTTAATTAGGTAGGTAAAATTATTTTTTATTTACTTAGTCATGTACAATTAGATTTTTCTCCTAATTCCCTATATTCCCTACTCCCTTAAAAAGGTTAAATTAATTTTACACAGATGCTTACTAATCGGATATCGAAAATATATAATTTTGACCATTATAAGGCAATGACATATTGTAGTTTTGAGCTGTTCCCCTATGAATAGGAGCTAACTCTAGAGTTATAATGCTCTCGATATAGGTAGAAAATATATATTTCTCTATACTATAGCTTTACTACTATAAATAATTATTTTTTGACTCTGCTCGTTATCAATATGCTAATTTAGAATATAGTCTTTCTAGATCATAACATGGTCTGACTACTAAATTTTTCATTTAAAAATGTTCTAATTGGGTTTAATATCAATTCCAAATCTTGTGTTTGATAGTCTTTGATTTGGAGACAGTTCAGTAATTTCCGATACTCTTAATTATGTCTCTTGAGTCTTGACTCCTTCTCCAATGCTGATTATTAATCATCTCGTTTAAGAGTTCTCCAATTTCTTTTGCACAACCATGACTATCCAAAAATTGAGGATTAGAAGCTATCTTTTGTTGAATTTTCTGCCGATAATGCCAGCATAATTTTTGGTTGGTTACTAATACTAAACTTAAGTTAATATATTCTTTCTGTGTATGAATAACTAATTCCGGCAATTCTAGTTTTCTAAACATACATTTAGTTTCAGGTATTGGTGTAGCAATTCTCGAATTGGTGGCATACAGAAATTTTTGATTTTAGGTGATAGTTCATCTGGTAGCAAAAAGAAAAAGTACCACACCTCATTACCTCATTAATATGGGAACTACTATAGAAATATTAATCGAAGTATCAATATGATTTAGGATTAACCGAGGGAGGACGATATTGTTCGACTAAATTTGCCAGTTGAGCAAAATCTTGCTTGAGCAAAAATCCTAATTTTTGTCTGACAGTTTCTTTCACCTCTGGAGCTAAACAGTTATAAACAGGATTCTCTAAAATTTTCTGATAAAACCTTTGATAATCTTGAGCATTTTTTCCAGAAATAAGATTTCGTTGAGTTTGTTGATGGGGATGAATACGAAGTTCAGATAAAGTTTGATTTACAAAAGCAATTTTGTAGTTTCCCATAATCCTCAACCACATATCTATATCTAATAATTGACTCAAGTCGGAGTCAAAAATTCCGATTTTTTCAAAGACAGCTTTGGGAATTAATACTGTCGTTGGTTCACCAATTTTATTCAGGCGATATTTCATTAAGTTGGAATCTAATAATAAATCTTTTCCTGATTGAATAGTTTTCAGATTAGACCAATCTTTATGTAAATCTTGGATGCCATGATCAGCAGCTACACAGGTAGAATTATTTTCTGCTCCTGGTTATAAAATTACCCGACGCCGAGAAAAGACTAAGCCTATTTCTAGATCTGTTTCTGCTAGTTTTACCAGTTGTTCAATACAGTTCGGTTCAAGCAAGTCATCCTGAAATAGGAATTTAATATATTTACCTTTTGCTAAAGAAATACAGAAGTTTAAATTGCCGACTAAGCCATAATTTCGATGATAAATAATCTGAAAGTCTATTTGGGGATTTTCTGATTTTAATGTTTTAACTATTTTTATGGTTTTGTCGGTGGAGTTATCATCAGAAATTATGATTTATAGATTGGAGTATGTTTGGGAAAGAGCACTATTAATGGCAGCGGTGTTCCAATTTTTGGCTAGATTTTTGACTTGGTATAGAGTTTGCTTGTTCCCTCTTGCTTATTCCTTATTCCTTATTCCTTATTCCTTGTTAAAAATTATCTGGAATGTTTTGAGATAATCCCGATTTTTCCGGAGAATTTGTCGCAGATTTTCTGCATCATATTTCAATACTGCTTCACAAAATACAGGAGAGATTTTTTTCTCTGTTAATAGATGGAGTGATGAGTAATTAGTGTAGAGATTTAGATTAAATTTTTGGGCGATTATTTGGAGAGATTTGACTGTATATATAGATATATGTTGACCTTCGTTTAAAGCGTAATACCACCACTGGTTGGGTTTCTGGTATTTTTGTCGTAATATTTCTGTGCTGAAGAGGATATTTGAGGAGTAGTTTAATATTTATTTTATTTCCGTAATGGGATTAACTAAATATTCTAGGACTTCAAAAGCAGTAACTAATTCATATTTCTGTTCTGGTATAGCTTTTAAGTTTTGAGCGAAGAGGTTTTTACAGTATTTGTCTTGCCAATAAAATTTGTATTTAATGTCGCGCATCAATCTAGTAAATAAACCATATCCCCCGCCGAAGTCTAGGAATTTTCCCTCTGGGTTAAAGAGTTGATCGATGATGAGAGTCAGAGGTTAAATATATAGATGTGATGAGTGCTTTGGCAGAAAGTTATTTCTGAGTAACTGAATTTTTGATGGTGAGAAATTATCTCGAAAATTGACTATCTATATATAGATGTATCGGATAAATCTGAATAAGTTGTTGATTTTCTGAAGTAGACCTGAGATTATCTGACTTCCACTCATGTTTTCTGGGCAAAATTTTAGTTACCTCAGA
>NZ_JBNHEP010000062.1:12627-103624 GCF_050015995.1 Dapis brunnea BLCC-M229
TGAGATTATCTGACTTCCACTCATGTTTTCTGGGCAAAATTTTAGTTACCTCAGAATTTCTCTGACTGTGATTTGTTAATTATGGATGGGTTGCTTCGGCAAGTCTACTAATTTTTTCCCTGATGAGAGTCAGAGGTTAAATATATGGATATGATGGATGCTTTGCTCAAATTTATTTCTGAGTAACTGAATTTTTGATGGTGAGAAATTATCTCGAAAATTGACTATCTATATATAGATGTATCGGATAAATCTGAATAAGTTGTTGATTTTCTGAAGTAGACCTGAGATTATCTGACTTCCACTCATGTTTTCTGGGCAAAATTTTAGTTACCTCAGAGTTTCTCTGACCATCACTTGTTGATGATTGGTAGTTTGCTTCAGAAAATAGACTGATTTTTATTCAATAATTAACAAATACCTTTATACATATAATGGATAATGGGTAAGAAATTTATTTCACCATCAGGAAAACTTTCAATCAGACCTAATGACTCCAGCTAAATTTTATTTTTCAGAAACTTCTGTTCACCAAGAATTACTCAAATTTATTCCCGCCGATGCTAAAGTTGTTTTAGAGTTAGGTTGTGGTAATGGCACAATCGCTTCTCAATATAAACAAATTAATCCTCATTGTCATTATATTGGCATTGAATCTAATCCAGAGTTTGCTAAAAATGCTGCTGCACAAGTAGATATAATTTTAGTGGGAAATATACCAGAAAATATTTCTACTTTAAATATCTCTCCAAAAACAGTAGACTGTCTGATTTATGGTTTAAATTTAATGGCGATCGCTGACCCAACTGAAGTTTTGAAATACTCTCAAACTTGGTTAAAAGATGATGCTCAAGTATTGGCAATAATAGCAAATGTACGGTATTGGCGCAGAATTATTAATTTGCTAAAAGGTAACTGGGAAATTTCGGAAATGATTCGACATTGGTTTAGTCTGGAAAGTCTCAAATCATGTTTTGCTACAGCAGGTTTACAAATATATGAAGTACAAACTCGTGGGGAAAAGGGAGAGGAGTTTGAAAAGTTTCTCCAAGTTACCCAAACTCTGGTTGATGCTTTGGGTTTAGACGGAAAAAAGTTTGCTACTCAGACGGCTGCTGAATATTTCATTGTACGAGCTACCAACTCTACTATCCCACCCCGGAGATTGTTAATTCAAACAATAATTATGGACCCAAAAGTTTGTGGTACTCTCAGAGTTTGGGAACCTGATAAGTTTAGTGCTACTATTCCTGGAGTCAGAACTATTTCTACTGTTAAAACTGCTGATTTGAATGTGGGGTTGTCTGAAGAGGAAAAGGTGTTTATTTGGCAACGTACAATTTTAAATTATCCTTCTGACTTCTATAAAATTAAGTCTTTGCTGGAAAAGAATTATCTGATAGTAGCTGAAATTGATGATAATCCGTTACGTCGTCCTGAATATGGGGAAAATAATTATCTTAGTTATCGTGGCTGTCACTGTGTTCAAACTTCTACTGAGTCTCTAGCTAAATTTTTACAACAATATAACTCTAACGTTGTAGTTTTTCAGAATCAGTTGGCCAGAATACTACCCCTATCTGAGCACGCCTATTCCCATAATAATTATCTTAGCATATTTTTCGGAGCTGTCAATAGGGAAGCAGACTGGAAAGAAATTATGCCAATAATTAATCAAATTTTGTCAGATTATCAGGATAAAATTAGGGTAAAGGTAATCCATGATGAGTTATTTTTTGAAAGCTTAAATACAGCCAATAAAGAATTTTATCCATTTTGTAGTTATGATAAGTACCTGCAAATTCTTGGTAGTTGCGATATTGGTTTATTGCCTTTAAATGAAAATCAAATTAATCAAATGAAATCCGACTTAAAGTTTCTTGAATGTGCAGGTTATGGAGTTGCTGTGCTTGCCAGTCCAACAGTTTACCAAAATTCAATTGTTGATGGTGAAACAGGTTTAATTTATTATTCTCTGTCAGACTTTGCCAGAAAATTTAGACAACTTATAATCGATCAAGATATACGGCAAAAAATAGTAATTAATGCTTATAATTGGGTAAAAAATAATCGTTTATTTTGTCAATATTATCGTCAGCGTCGAGATTGGTATCTACAAATGCGAGATGAATTACCACGTTTAAATAAAGAGTTAAAAAATCGTGTTCCAGAACTTTTTGATTGATGATGAAAAAATCGGGTAATTTTCAGGAAAAATTAGTATATTTCCGTATTAAATTGCCAACTTATATCAAGCATGAAAAAAGAATGTTACAAATGGTATAGTTCAATAATTAATAACTTTCATGTCGGCGACAGCCGTTTTGCTGCGCGACATGAATGCTACGCATGGCAAACAGAAAACAATTAATAATGAATAATTACCTTTTCTGTAATAGAAGGATTGGTTAACAGGAAATTTTTTTTCACTGAAATAAGAGGCTTAAAATCTTAATTTTTCGGTAAGGAAGAAGGAATAAAGAAGAAAAAAACATAAAAGTTATAGATTTTATTGCTCAATTATATCAATAATTTTAGACAATAAGGAAGAAGTTATAATCAAGATTTCCTATTTGTAGTAAACATTGATCGTGGCTGGTTTTATAGAGTAAAATAATGAAAAAATTGAAGTATTATCAAGAAAAAATTGAGGTAGAAGAGGCGTAAGTTTGGCAACGAACATAATTCAAAATTGAATTATGTATAACTGGTAGATATAGCTGGTTTCTGTGCAAGAGTATAAATTGGTTTAATCTCTCTTTCAATCCTAAATATAAGATTGAGGATGAAATAAAATACAGAAGTTAAAAAGCAAAGCTTAAATAGATTAAACCAGAATCTTTCTAAATTATGTAAGTAATAAAATTCTTATTCCCGATCGCTATTGAATGACACTAATTACCATGAATTTTGCTATACTTTGATTTGATATTTATAAATATTATTTGTTGGAGTGAATACTCGATATTTTGCAACTTATGTGATGAATGAACATGATTTTTTTCCAACTTCCAAGTATTGCTATACTTTTTCGGAATTTTGAGAATTGGTATTCGTGGAGAATACTGAAGGAAAGCTAGTCTAGATATCCAGATCCAGCACTGATTAATTCTGACTTCTGACTCCTGGTTCAATTTTACATAAAACCATCATACTGATAGAATAAAGTTAGTAAATTTCCTTGTTTCCTCTTCCCTATTTACCGATTTATTTGATAACAATTAACAATGCGAATATTATTTACAATTGCTCATTTCTTTAACCCTGAAGGTAGCGGACAACATGCTTCCTTACGCAAAGACCCACAAACACGACGTATAGCTTTAACCACCTGTTTAACTGCATTACGCACCCTATATGATAAATCTCAGTATATGATTGATATTGGCAGACATGAAGCTATTCCTGCCAATCAAGGTAACGGTCACGATCTTGATATTATTGTTTGTACAACCAAAGGTTTTCACCTATTATCTCAAATTCCTTTGTCGTCAGATTTTCTGATGCACCACAACACTAATGTGGAACCTATGTTATTAGGATTTGAATGTCAAGCGGTACTCAAATCATGTTTGGGAAAGTATGATTATTATTGTTATTTAGAAGATGATTTAGTTCTACACGACCCTTGGTTCTTTGTGAAATTAAAATGGTTTAATCACCATACAGGAAATGGTAATTTACTTCAACCTAATCGTTATGAACTTTCACCTTTGGGAACTGTACCAAAAGCTTATATAGATGGAAATTTAAGACCAGAAATAACAGCTAAATTTCAAAATATTCAAGAGCAATCTCAGCTTAAGGGGAAAGTTATGGAGAAAGTTATTGCTTTTCACAGAACTCTTAACCCCCATTCTGGTTGTTATTTTTTGAATGCTGAACAAATGGCGGAATGGGTTAGTAAACCTTATTTTTTAGATAGAGATACAAGTTTTATTGGTCCTTTAGAAAGTGCTGCCACTCTAGGAGTGATGAAGACTTTTCGAGTTTATAAACCTGCTGCCGCTCATGCTAGTTTTCTGGAAATTCAGCATTTTGGTACTGTATTTTTGAGTTTAATTGGTAATCAAATTCCACTATGGGAAAAACAAGTTCAGGGTAAAGAAAAAACTCAGACTGAAGCTAAAAATAAAGTCAAGAAAGAAAAATAAAAACAGATCGGTGACAGCCAAAACAACTAATAATTAATAATTACCTATTCTGTAATAGAAAGATTGGCTTAAAGGAATTTTTTTTCTTCTGTTGGTCGATTGAATATGGCGTTCTCCTCGTGACTGGAGGGAAGGGAAACGCCCTCTGGTATAGCCACTCCGCAATTCAAGTCGGCGAGTCACCGAAGTGCGAAGTTGTGCGCTAGTAAAGTGCGTTTGCGTTTCGCTACGCGACATGAAAAGCATTCCGATAGGAAAGTGAGTCAGCAAAACAACCGCTTTTTCTCAATGAATGGAGAGGCTTTATAACCCACATTCAGCACTTCAAAATGCAGTACAAAAATAGCATATAGAGAGCGATATAGCTGCCGCAATTCCTCCGTCAACACAATTATAGCGCTTTTGATTAACATAGAATACAGAGATTTTGGCTTAAAGGCACTTATGCTGAGGGCAGAAGAGAAGGGGGGCGATACCGCGGGGGGCGACAGACGCAAGCGGTCAGATACCGCGGGGTGCGTCTTGCGCAAGCGGTGCGACCCCGCGACGACGTTTCGCTTCGCGACATGAAAAGCGTTAGTGTTAGCGAAGCTCCTCTGCAAGAGGCAGCTCCTCTGTTAGCGCAGCTCCTCCGAAGGAGGCAAGAGGCAGCTCCTCTGCAAGAGGCAAGTCGCAAGCGGTCAGACCCCGCGTCGCCCACAGGCGCAAGGGAATGCTGACCAAGAGAGGGAATGCGCACCAAGAGAGGCAGAAGTTTTGTAGTCAACATTTTGGAAAACCGCTATAATTAGAGATTAATACTGGTATGGCAAAAAAATTGAAAAAATATTATTAGTAAAAATCCTAAGTTATTTCAACAGGACTTACGCAAAGATACTACATATACATATAGAGTCTACTAATTTAGGCGATTGCTGGCGCAAAGCTCCGCTAACGCTTAAAAAATCATAGCGATCGCCTAGCCTTGCTGATTCTATTCAATTCCATAAAAACTTAAACAACTGTCATTTTAATTGTCGGATATTTGAGTTCAGATACTAGATATTTGGATAATAATTGATGTTTCAATTGATATATAGTTTTTCCCGTATAGATTTGGTATTTTTTTCAAATGATTCCAGACTAACATAGCACAAGCAATATGATTTATTTGAATTTTTGCACGACGACATTGGCAAAACTCAAGTCCTGTTAATTGCTTAATTCTGGCGTGAAATTCTTCTATTTTCCATATATTCAATCCTGTCTGTTTTAACCAGAGGTAATTATAAATTATCCATTATCCATTAATGAACATCGGCCAGATTTAAAACAATTTATGATGGAATTAAGAGGTTTTAGTTTCCTTAAATATCCGATGTTTTTAATTGATAGCGTCTTTCTTAAATCTCCAAAACGTATTGAAGCTTTGGGATTAATTATGGGTTTCTGTTTATTAGTTTATACCTTGGGACAACGAGAACTTCGTCAAACTTTAAAAAGGATGAAAACTGGAGTTAAAAACCAGTTAGGTCGCCTTACAGATAGACCGACTCTACCATGGATATTTCAATGTTTTCAATCCGTTCACGTCTTCGTTATTCAGGGAATTAAATAGACATCTAATTTAACCAATGAACGATTAGATGTATTAAAGTTTTTTCCCGAATCTTTTCAGGGTTATTATCTCCTTATTTAGGGAAAACAATGGTTCTCTCGCTAGTTCTTTTTCAATTCCCAAAGGCTTTTAATTTAATGGAGTTGGGATCCAACTCAAACCTATTTGTCATATCTTGAGTTGGAGCATTTTTCTCATGCCTAACCCAAGCTGCTTTTTCTTTTGAATGTTCTAGCCACACCAATTTTTCTTTTTTAAATTTAATTAATCTCGTTAGCGGAGCAAGTGCGATAGCTATATCGCTCCTTTATGCTATTTTTTACTACATTTTGAAGTGCGGAATGTGGGCTGTAAAGTCTTTTAATCACACTTATTATTCGTTTTTCACGCTTGGTTTTATTCAGTAAAGCCTAATGGGACTTACACAATTTATGGGCAGAAAAATGCTTGAAAGTCAGTCTAGACAAGGGAATTACGTCAAAGCTCTAAAAATGGCTAAAACCCTTGGTAATAAAGGAATTATACCTTTTCGACGTAAAAACCTCTAGCTGTCTATATTTGAGCCTATTTTTTGCTACTTTTTTGTGTAAGTCCCGCTAATTAAGACAAAAAAAGAGGAGTGATTAAAAATAAATCACAACCTCATATTTTTTTCTAAATATATAGATGATTAGATGATTAAAATATCGCTTTGAAGTAGATTTGGAGTACCGTTGAGGCGAGCAATAGTAACAACATCACTTAAATCATTAGGATCGTCACTAGGACTACCACTACCACTAGGATCGTACTTTAATAAACCAGAACCAACTAGAATTGGGCTTTCTCCGTCGGGTACTTCAGCACTAGGATCGGCTACTGGGTTACGTTCGTAGATAATTACAGGAGTTGTACCTCGAGCAAAGCTATTTTCATAGTTATCGCCTGCGTCAACAAGAACAAAATCAGCAGTGGCTATAACTGAGCCTTCGCTTGAATTAGCTAAATTAAATCCATCATCCAGAAGTAGTATTCGGTCGTCAGCAGGATCGAAATCTACGATAACACTATTTTCAGTAACCTCGTCCTCAACAGCAAAATAAACAAAGCTATCGTCTCCTTCACCACCAATTAATGAGTCGCCCGTACCATTAAGACCTGCTGCGATATAGTCGTCACCTCCACCACCGAGAATAGTATCTGTGCCACCACGGCCAAATATAATGTCATCCCCTGCACCAGCAACAATACTATCGTTTCCTGTTTCATCTGTAGTACCACCAACAATGGAGTCATTACCAGCTCCAGTAACTAGGGTGTCATTTCCATCACCACCACTTAAGGTGTTATTACCTTGAGTATCTTCTATGAGGAAAGTTGCTGTACCTCCACCCTGAGCTGCTATGACAGTATCATTACCTTGCGTATTACCTATTAATTGATCGCTAGTTCCACCAAACTGGATAAAGTCATTGCCTGTACCACCATCAAAGAAGTTCGATACACCTGGGTTTGAACTACCCAAAAGTCTGTCATTACCTGCACCACCAATCAGAGTAACTTCAATAGCAGCACCACCCGAAGCATCGGTACTGATGCCTGTAGCATCAATAGTGTCGTTGCCAATACCACCATCGACGCGATTAAAAATACCACTCAGGCTATCATTGCCCACACCACCAATCATGGTATCTGTGATAAAGCCTGCTTCTATAGTATCGTTACCTTCTCCTCCATCTAGTCTGTTTTGACCAGAAAAACCTGCAGTTTCAACTGCTACACCATTAGGGCTAAATTTACCCTCATTTTCTTCCAGTAACTCTGTAACAATGAAGTCATCTCCTTCACCACCACTCAAGGTATCCCTGGCAGCTTGACCTTGAAGAGTATCGTCGCCAGCTCCACCATCTAAAGAATTTCTACCATCACCGAATGATCCTACCGCACCTTGAATAAAATCATTACCTTCACCACCTAGTAGAGTAGACCTTTCTATTGGAACTAAAACTATAGCCTCAGAATCAACTGGAGTACCTGTCCTTTCCTGATTCAAGTTAATGATTATATCATCAGCTCGATCTCCGCTTACACGAACTTGGCTGCCTAAAGAATATAATGTATCAGCATCTCTACCACCATATATACTATCGCGATCGCCAAAACCAACAACTAAATCTGCGTCTCGGTTTGCAGATATAAAGTTCTCGTCTTGACCTGTATCACCTGTAAATGTTGGTAAGGCATCGAAGTCTAGTACATCTAATACTTCCGGAGTAAATACACTGATAGTGTCAGATCCCCTACCACCATAGATACTGTCTCTTGCACCTACAAGTAGGATATCATTACCTCGATTGGCAGAGAACCAGTTATCTCCAATCAAACCTCGTATAAAGTCATCCCCATCACCTCCATAAAGGCTTGTTCGGGAAATAGCTACTAAAGTATCATTGTCTGCATCTCCAAATCCAAAACCTGCTGCAGCTTGGAATTCCAGGGAATCATTTCCATTCCCACCTTCAAGAGTGTCAGCTTGACCAGAATTATTAAGGCCAGATGGGCCTCTGGACACCAAACTATCGTTTCCATCTCCACCTTGAACTAGACTACCTCCTAGGGTAGAAGTCAATATTAGGTCATCTCCACCAAGAGCTTCAATTGTATCAGGTTTCTGATTTCCTGCATCGTCCTGATTGAAGATATCATCTCCCTCAGTTAGTGTTACCATACCGTTTCACTCCTCTACATCTATAAATTTATGGTGAATTGTTCTATTTGGTTATACTACTTAGAACACAACTAATTTTATATTCGGCTGTAGTTTAACCTGTTTATCTAGAATAAGTCTAGCCTTTTAACTACAAAAATTATTAGCCCAAAATGGGCCTAATTATGATTTGCCTGTGAGTTTAGCATTATTGACTTTGAAGTACAACAAAGTCTTTATTCTCAGGCAGCATATTTTTTAATGATTGATTATATTCTGAACATTATCCGAGGACGGGATTAATTAATTTTAGGTTCCCAGATAGGTCAATTTTGAAGATAGCTAGAACTTGGAGAAGGTTGGAGATTGTTTTGTCTCTGTACCTATAGTTGGTGTGAGGGTACGATTGGCAACTTGATTAATTAGTTCTAAATGTTTTCCTAATAAATCTGGTAAAGCATAACGTTCTAATACAGTTTGGCGTGCTTTTTTCCTTATTTCTGCCATGCGAGTTGGGTGATCTAAAACTTCATCAACACGGTCAGCTATTTGCTTGGGAGAGAAGAAGTCTACTAATAGGCCATTTTCCCCATCTTGAATAATTTCCCTGACTGGTGCTGTGTCTGAACCTACAATTAAACAGCCAGTAGATAGGGATTCAATCATTGACCATGAGAGCACAAAAGGTCTGGTTAAGTAAATGTGAACATCCGATGCTTGAATGACTTTCAAATATAGTCCATAGGGCAATGAGCCAACAAAATGAACTCGTGATAAGTCCAAAGGGATTTTTTCTAGCATCTCTTGTTTATAAGTTTTACCATTGGGCAAAGATTTACCATAGCAAACTCTTTCGGAACCTACTACTATTACATGACAGTTTGGCCTTCTTTCTTGGAGATAGGCGATCGCTTCGATAAATTCTGGAAAACCGCGGTAGGGTTCCATTCCTCGCGCTACATAGGTCACCAGTTCATCTACTCCAGATAAGTCTAGATTGGGCAGTACCAGTTTGGCGCCGGGATCTGGTTTGAAATATTCGGTATCTACTCCATCGTGGAGTACGGATAGTTTGGTTTGAAGTTCTGGGGGAAATTGAGAACGTTGCCAATATGTGGGAGATAATCCCCAATCACAAGAGTACAAGTCTATTAATATGGGGGCATTTTTTACCCTGATTCTGGCCATGTCATCTATTGTTAGGGGTTCTGCGGGGTCAAAATCTGCATCGGAACCCTGAGAATGATAGAACCATTCAAAGTAGCATAGGAGGGGAGTTCCCGGAAATGCTTCTTTGACAAATAGGGTTGGTCCCCACCCAGAGTGACCGCAAATTACGTCTGGCACAAATCCCTGGGCCTTGAGTTGTTCTGCCATTCTAAATACGGCTTGTCCATAAATTACTGCACTTTCTAGAGGGCGAACATAATGGTGGGTTTCTGGGCGGGGTTCGCGACTGGGGTTGAATAGTGCTTTATAAACTCCTGGTATTTTCCATTCTGGCCGTTCGTTTTTTGTACCGAAGACGACTTTATTTTCTGGGTTAGCTCCTAAAGCGGTAATAATATGACGATATTGGGCAGGAAAATTCGGGTGCAGAAATAAGGCTTTCATAAGTTTAGTGATTGGTGATTGTGGTTTAATACTAAATTAGTTAGGGACTTCCAAATAAAAAAATATATACAGGATTTACGCATTTTTGAGTTCTAAACACTACATATCTATAACGTTAGAGTTTTTGAACACTGTATATAGTGTTTATGTGTAAGTCCTGATACAATGACTCTGAATTGAGGGAGTAGGGAATAGAGTCAGCGAAACTTTCCAGATTTAGTTCAAAAATTGGATAATTTATTTTTTGCTATTCCCTTAATAATTAATTATTAATTGTTAATTATTAATTATTGTCAGGTGCTTGACAAATCCAAACACAATCTCTGGGAACTGAGTTAGTATCTTTATAAATAATTTGGTAGTTAAGATGGGAGAGAAATTTTTTCATTATTGTGTCTGTCATTACTGAGTGGGCAGTGCCATTTCGTTTACCCATAAGATTTTTATCCCAATCTTTGAGAAATCTTTCCCAACCTAGATTGCTGAGAGTATTTGTGTGGTGAAATATGCAAAGTTTTTGCCCTTTTAATTTGGCAGGGATTTTAGTTAGGTAGTTAAAAATATCTCTGGGTTCTAAATGCACCATTGTGTCATAGCAAAAGCAAATATCTGCTACTTGTGATTCAATTTCATTTAATGTTATTCCGTCAAGTTTTACAAATTTTATTCTATCTTCACCAAGTCTATTTTTAGTAGCATTTAACATGGAATTGGAAATATCAGCACATATTAATTTTTGGCAATATTTGAGTAACAATGCTGCGGTTCTTCCCCCACCAATTCCTATTTCTAATACTGTATCTTTGGGTTTGACATAAGGTACGATAAATTTTTCTTCTATTAATTTTTCATACTCTACTAATGAGTTTGCTGCTCCGGCTGCTTTGCCTATCCATTCATCACCTACATGGGTTAATTCTGGGTAATGTTCTTGCCATTTTTTTGCATAGTCTTCCCATGCTTTTTCGTAATCAATAGTCATGTTATATATCTGTATAATGATTTGTGACCAAAACCCTATGATAAGATATTACAACATAAGCGCGGATTGCTATAGACAAATTCTCAGGTTTGATGGAATAGGAAGCATAAAAAAATCAAATAAACTTGACCTTATAAAAGGTTTAATGAGAGTAATATTTGTCTACTTGACATTCTACTTGATAATTAATCATCATGTTATATAATATGGTTTTCTTTTGTAAGTTTCTTAGTTAAGATACCAATTCTGAGGTTTGAGTAAAGTACAAATTTATAAGTTTTAGGAGACAGGGAGCAAAAAAGAATCAAAATTAAGTATACTTGAAAAAAGTAGAGAAAGTTTGGATTAGCAGTTTAATTATACACATGAAAATTCTTTAGTAGGATAGGAAAATACTAATTTATCAATATTAAATAAGGGTGAGTATTAAAAAATCAATCTATGTCATAAATAGATCGATAAATAGGTTATTTCTGATGATTTTACCAAACTAAACATAACTTCTGTTCGATCATACCTACCTACTTAGGGTTTGCTGAAAAAATTGGTTGGTGGGGGTAGGACACGGGGACGCACAGACGCGGGGGAACAGGCAACGGTTTCGGCCATTTTATGTGAATAAATTTTCTTGAATTTCAGCAGAAAATTTCAGTATTTTGAGGGCAATAATAGCCATAAACTTGGAGATCAACTTAATATAAAAAGCTCCATTACTCTAAGCTATCCTAACTTTTAGCTTTATTCAGCAAGCCCTACTTATAGAACCCATTTGATATCTTTGAGATTGATTTTTCTTTCTAAAACCTGAGGCAGGGCAAACGCATCTTGTCAATAAATTGGGGGTAATTATCAATAAACCCCGGTTTATTGCGCTTGTTGAGAATATACTTTCCACATATAGTGTGCATTTAATTTTAAAAACACTATATACAGGAATACGCAAATTAGATGCGTTTGCCCTGAAACCTGAGGGATTGCGTTGAATAAAAAATCATGCGTACAGACGAAGAACCCCAACTTTTTTCTATAATATCAGAATTTTTGCGAGGATGCAACTGAAAATTCCTGCGTTGAAGAATTTTTCAGAAGCTTCAGAAAATGAAAATGTTGGCGGTTTTCTACTTAGGAGCAATGGATGGAAAGATTCGATGATGGGAAAAATTTGGCAGTTATAGTCATTTCAAATAAGAATGAAACACTTTTTCGCTTGAAACCCTTTCACAGCCAGAAACGGTCGTCTCAATCTAAACTGAAATGACTATATCTATATTTTTGATAGGTGGGAAAGTTAGTTAATTTTCGGGAGGATTCTGTAATAATTACATTTATCCCTACCATCTGAGGTTTATAAGATAACATTTCAATTAACTTATTATAGGGAACAGATACAAAATGCGTGATTATTTCTTTTCCCTAAGTTTATCTTCTGCTTCCACTCTTCATTTTGACCTATTATCAATGTTCCTCTGCATCTGATTAATTAGAGTATCAATAATCAAACGAGATGATTTGTGGAGATAATCATTGATGAGCAAATTCTCTTTTTAACATAAGTTTTTTCTGCCTGAGACTTGATTGATTTTCCAGGAGTTGAGATTGTAGGAAGCTCTTAATTTTTTTATAGTATTGTTTTTATAGTATTGATTGATAGATTTTAACGGTCTGCCATTTATCACTCTTGGGTTTTATGTTGGCTTGATTAAAAGTTAATGTAGCTAAGTTGTTTAATCCTATATCAATACTTGCACAACGATTTTTTTCTAGCTCGTATTGTTTTTCCGTCGCTTCATAAATTACCTCTATTGCATAATGGTTAAGAGATTGTTTGTAAAGGAAATATAAAAAGGAGATAGGGAACAGGGAACAGGGAACAGGGAACAGGGAACAGGGAATAGGGAATAGGGAATAGGGAATAAGGAGGAAGAAATCAAGACAAATATTTGTCGCTTAAAAATCTAGGAATATATGTACTGAATACTTCTCTACCTACCAAATTTCAATCTCTTGAAGTATTACCGCTTTTAGATTTTAGTCACTCGCATGTTCTCTTAATACTTATTTTACAAACAGTCTCTAAGTCTAGGGACTAGACGAACTTGTTTAATTTATGAAGTAGGTACTAATGTTTTTAGATAAATCCCAGTTTTACTTAGATTAATAATTCTTTGTTTTAATTGCCTCTTGCTGATGGCTTGTGTGATATAAACTACAATATTTCTTCCAGTTATTTTATTTTTATATCTAGGAAGACGAGGACGAGATTGAAACTTTGATGAGTTCTGTTTATAAACTTCGTTAGCTGTTAAAAAGCTTTTCGGTGTTTCTATCTAGTGTCATCAATATTTGTTGAGATACTTTAGCTGGCATTGCTTGATAGTCTGATTGAGTAGAGAGTGTATGCAGCAAGTCATAAGGTGTTTCTATCTAGTATCATCAATATTTGTTGAGATACTTTAGCTGGCATTGCTTGATAGTCTGATTGAGTAGAGAGTGTACCCAGCAAGTCATAATAGGATAGATTTATCTTTTCAAATATCCAAGACTGACGCACTAAGTAATTAGCATGAGTTTAAGAGATTTTTAGACAAGAAACACAGTCGGTCAATTTCCGGATAAAACGGATTATTTTTTGTATGGGATATGTCTCTCAACTAATTTCATAAATCAAGGAGTTAAAATTACTAAATGCTCTGAACATTGATGAGTTTTTCTGATTATTTGTCTTGAATTAAGCGCTAATTTCATTATACCATTAAACATAAGGTCGAGAGTTATTAAATTTTGTCAAATACTTAGACATTTGAAATTATTTGACTATATATGAATATATTTATGTACAACGTTTATTATACTCTGCTTGTGGCAAAAATTGAGTTATCAAATTGATAAATTTACCACTTTAAGTTAATTTAAGCATATTCACTAATTTTTGATTGCATGGTTGGAAAAAATCTACTAATTCCTGATATATTTTTCACTATATTGTTAGTAATTCCCAGAATTATTTTAATTTAATTATCTTCTTGAATTTAGCCTAAATTAATTCTCATATCTTCAGTTAATTTTTGATTATATGGTTGAAAAAAATCTACTAATTCCTGATATATTTCTTCACTAGGTTGTGAGTAATTTCCAGAATTATATTGAAGATATTTTTCTGAAGAATGTGCAGGTAGTTCCAAAAATTGAAATACTTTGTTCATAGTTTGTTGGGGGCGACTAAATAAGTCTTCACTTTTGAGGATGAGAAATTGTTCTTTGGGAAAAAAGCTCATCCAATTTTGGAGTTGCTCAATATATATTCCTCTTGCTCTATATGTATAATGTTGATGGTTAAAACTGTAATATGTTCCTGTTTCTATAATTTTATCAACTTCTCCCTTCAACCGATTTTTTTCGGCAGCGATCGCCTCTTTCAAACTTAAAGATTCATATCCTAATCTGACTTCATGGTAGTAATGAGAAATAGCTCTTTCTGCTGGGTTCCTTAAAAGAACAATTAGTTTCATCTGAGGATATTTCTCAAAAACTCTTTCAGGAACAAGAGGATGAAATAAATAGTAAGGACTTGATTCTCCAGTAATCATTCCTGATTCTAATTCGGAAAATTGTGATTCATACCATTTTAAATCTTTGTCAAAATTCAAGTCAAAATAATGAATCTCATGTTGTAAAGATGGAGCAATTAAAGGATGTTGAGTTAAATAGCTGTATAAGGAATTAGTACCACATTTCTGTGCTCCAATTATCAAAAAATGAGGTTTGTTATTGTTTATTTTTCTGTGGATAGGATTGCGCTCTTTTTTGTTAAAGTTGATGCCAATATATTCATTTAATTTTTGATTATATGGTTGAAAGTATTCAATTAAGTTCTGATATATTTCTGAGTCAATATCAATTTTTGTTTCCTGCTCAATATTGAGAGAATAATATACAGATTTTGGTTGCAAGTTTAGAAAATTAAATACTTTATTCATTGTTGCTTGAGGACGCTCGAATAAGTCTTCTGTTTCCAAGATTAAAAGTTGTTCTCTGGGGAAAAATTTCATCCAATTCTCAAGTTGCTCAATGTATCTACCACGAGATAAATATGTATAGTGTTGATGGTTAAAACTAGAATATGTTTCTGTTTCTATAATTTTAGATAATTCACCTTCTAGACGATTAGATTCTTGAGCGATCGCCTCTTTCAAACTCAGAGATTCATACCCTAATTTAACTTCATGTTGATAATGTTGAATTGCTCTATCTATGGGATTTCTCAGTATAACAATTAACTTGATATGAGGATATAAATTGTAAACTCTTTCAGGAACAAGAGGATGAAATAAATAGTAAGGAGTTGATTCTCCTGTAATTAAATTACTATTTTTTGTATTTTCAAATTGAGCTTGATACCAATTTATTCCTTGATGAAAATTCAAGTCAAAAAAGTGTAATGATGGTTGTTTAGGAGCTATTACTTGAGGATGGTGAAAAAGATATTTATGTAAATAATTCACCCCACATTTCTGCGCTCCAATTATTAAAAAGTTAGGTTTTTCTGGAAGGGGAGTAAAATTTTTATGTCGGAGAATAGATACACAAAAATCACTTTTTAATCCTCCTGGAATTTCCATAAGAATTTCTTCAATTTCCAATAATAGTCTAATTATTGTGTCTCCTTTAGGATCTCCAGGAGAAAATTGATTACTATCTAATAGTTGGTATAATTCGTGAATTAATCCTCCCCCGTATTCGTTTAAAACTTCTACATGAAAATAATATTTAATGAAGGATAATATAAGTTTTGAACGTACTGCTTCTGAGGGGTCTACTGCAAATACATCTTCAATAGTTGGGCTTTTATATTTTGAAATTTTTATAGACTTAAGACTATCATCAAAGCAATTATATATACGATTAATTAAATCTAATTGAGGCTTTTCATAAATGTTGTAGCAATCACCAACATACTCATTTAATATTACATATCCTTGAGGTTTGAGATGATTTCTTATAGTTGATAAACAGTGTTCCAATTCTTTCACATGATGTAAAGAACCCAAACACATTATTAAGTCATATTTTTTATTTTCTTTAATAGTAAAAGTATTAAAATCATCTTGATAGAAATTAATTTTAACTCCAGCCTTTTCAGCATCTCTTCTAGCAATTTCTAAAGCTGATTCAGAAAAATCAAAAGCATCAATATTCTTAGCAAAGTCTAACTGAGCCATTAGTATTTCGTGATTACCAACCCCACAACCAATAGACAATAAACTATCAAATTTTCTGCCAGCAAAAAAGTCTTCTATCAACCAAGCAAGCCAATATTTTTCTGTTTTACCACCAGATATTCTTTTATTAATAGCTTTTTCAATAACTAAATTAGATATCCATCTATTGCTACTTACTAAAGCTGCTTTGGGATTATCTTTCCAATATTTTTGCGCTTGACTTTGATTATCTAAACTTTTTTCTGACATAATTAGGGAGTATTAAATAATTAATAATTAATAATTAACAATTAATAATTAATTGGCTAAAAGGAATTTTTTTCTTTTTTATCCATGAATAGAGAGGCTTTATACCTTAATTTTTCGATAAGGAATCAACAGTCATTAGTCAGGAGAAATGGGAATTATAGGCATGATAAGATAAATAATACTAAATCCGGTTTAGAAAGAACCGATATTTATGAAGGCAAGGCAGAAGGCAGAGGGCACTTATGCTGAAGGGTTAGAGAGGAATTTTAAAAACGGACTTTTGATAACCGGATTTGGTATAACTGTCTCTGAATTTTTCAGCCCTTATTTGGTCAATAAGTATTATTTTTCATTGTTTTCTTTCCTTCAAAAAATACTCCTGCTGCCAAAATTTCCCTGCCTTTTTGTCCTAATGCTATATCTAAATTATCGCCCTCTTGTACTAAAAAAGCGTGCCAATCTTCTAAACGGTCTTGCCATTCTTTTTGTTGAATATAAGGCCAAATAGTTTGAATTAACATCATCATACTATAAGATGGATAGTGATGAGGAAAAATACCACTATTAATTTCTTCAAAGTCTGACAAAATTTGCCGTAAACCATGAACTGTCATATTAAAATAATGACTAGGGTCAGCATGAAGTGGTTGTAAAAAAGCAGTATCAATAAAGATTAAACCACCTGGTTTTAAAATCCGATAAAGTTCTTTGGCAGTTATAAATGGATTTGGTAAATGTTCAAAAACAGCATGACTAATTATCCCATCAAAGCAATTATCAATAAATGGTAATTTTAATGTTGAACAAACTATATCTGTATATTGATATTGCTGCACATCTAAATAACAAATATTTGGCTTGAGATATTCTTTTTGAGTATTACCTGCACCAAAATCTAAAACTATTCCATTTTCCCCAATTTGATTTAATACTTTTAAAATTTCTTCTGAATAAGGATGAGTTGTTTCTGTTTCTGTCAGTTTAATAAATGGTAATTCTCCTAGTTGTAAAATATAAGGAGTATTTCCCCTAATCCATACATGACAATTTTCTGCATTACAAGGTTTAGCTTTTTGACCACATTCTGGGCAGATAGAGATTTTTTCTAGGTTAAAATTTTTCTGTCTTGTGGGAAGTTTAGGGGGTTGACCAATAACTTTGAATTGATTTTGAAATAATAATGTTTTTTCGTCTCCATCAATAAATATTTCTATTTTTATATTTGTGTCTGGTTTAATATTCTCTGGCAGTAAAACTTCACCCCAAAAACCACTATGACTAGCATATTTTTTCTCTGGGAAAGCAGCAGCTACATCCGGTCTATATCCACCATGTAAAAGGGAAGCATAAGGTTGAGAATTTAGATTCAAAGTTAGTTTTACATTCCGGTTATTTTCAGGAATATACCAACCAGAAAATTTGGTTAGGTAATCTATTTCTGTACCTTTAGGAAAATCTAGATTAAACATTTTCTATTTTGATAAAGTATGACCTGTAGCGCTAAAGGCAATAATTAATCAGTGATATTCGTGCCATAATCTGTGTGTGCTTTGATTGGTCTCTCAAACGTTGAACTTCTTCTAAACTCAGACTTGTATTTTGACTCACTGTTTCTGTATCTAAAAATTCCAGTAATCTTTTAGCAATTTCGATTTTAGTTTCTTGAATACCTATTTGTTTACCAAAAAATAATGTCTAAAGTCTCCTCTTTTAAGGGGATGAAAAAAATGTTCAATTCAGTATTTGAATCCCAATACTTTAGTGGTCGGTACTGATAACTGATAACTGATAACTGAAATTACCTTCCTGAATTGCTTGATTCTTAACTATCTTTATGGCATTTTTTTTTCATGTATATAGATTTTTATAGCCTCTAAATTTTCAAATTATTCCCTAGTTAAATTAGCTTGATTAGCAAGTAAAAATGCTTCATTTATTTCTGGCACTTCTACCATAATTTCTAGTATAGTATATCAATTACCTGCACTATTGAAAAAATAAAGACATTTATCAGTGAGCGTTACTAATTATGAAATTTATTTCTTGAATTTTAGCAATTCTACAAAGATTAATTCAATGTCATAAATTAGATAGTCTATCAAGTATTCTTTTTCCTTTTAATTCGTATATCTGTGACATAATCAGTGTCTGCTAATTTATCTAAAGAAAAGTAAGCTTCTTGAAATATCTGACCATAAGTTTCAGTCATTTCTGCAAAGGTATTTAATGACTCCAGTACATATTTAGCATTACCAGCAAGTCGCTGACGTAATTCTTCATCTATTAATAAAGACATCAAAACATTTGCTAATTCTTCTGGGTTGTCAGGAGCATAGAATAAACCGTTAATATTTGGTTTTACTTGTTCAACTATGCCAAAAACTGGAGTAGTAACTATAGGTAAATTATAAGCCATTGCTTCTAATATTACTCTGGGAAAACTTTCGATGCGAGAAGTACAAACAAATATATCTGCTGCTTGATAATATTTTGCTGTTTCTGAAGTTTCTCCTACTATTTCTACTCTTTGCTGAATTTCTTCTGGTAAATTTTTGACAAGTTCATGTAACTTTAAACTGTAAAGATTTGGGCGATCGCCTACCAAAAAACATTTGATTTTCTCTCTTTCTTTTTCTGGGATAAATGATAGAGATTTTACTAAGTCGTGTTGACCTTTTCTTTCGCAGACAGTACCTAATAATAGAATGGCTATTTCGTCTTTTTTTACTTCCAAAGCTGACCTTGCTTCTTGTCTAGACCATTTAGCACTAGCTTTTTTTAATAGTTCTAAATCTAATCCATTATGAACGACGGTAAAATTGTGATGACTATTTAAAGGGAGATATTTATTTCGAGTAGCATCGGAAACAAAAATTATGCGATAAGGATAACGGAAACATTCTAATGCTCTGGCAGCTATCTCGTTTCCAAAACGATTAAAATAAGTTTGCCAAGGTTGACTTTCATGCACATTCCAGACACTGGGAATGTTTAACATTTGAGCGACGTCTACCATAAAAAAGTTTTCTAAAGTATTGATATACATTACATCAATATTTAGAGATTTTATTTCTTGAGCAAAGGTGGTTAAAGCGGCATTATAAGCATCTCTTTGATAGATATGTTCTAGGGGATTATCTTTAACAATAACTTGAATATTTTGTTGTTGATAAATTTCTCTCAACTCCCCATCATTTACAGAAAATATTATTGGTTTGACAATTCCATCTTTTGCTAACTTTAGGGCGATTTCTAATTGATGAAGTGGGGCGCCAGTTAGGTCTAAAGAATTACTACACATCAATAATTTAATTCTAGGAAAAGCATTAGAAGGGAACAGGGAATAGGGAACAGGGAACAGGGAGTCAATTGCGTGAGTATCTATTTCTGATATCTGAGTATTTAATTCTGATTCTTTATTGGGATTATCAACTTTTGCCTGAGCATTTAATTCTGATTCATTCAGAGAATTTGCCTCTAGAGTCTGAGGATTTATTTCCGACTCTTGCCGAGAATTATCAACTTTTGCCTGAGCATTTAATTCTGATTCATTCAGAGAATTTGCCTCTAGAGTTTGAGGATTTATTTCTGATTTTGTTTGACTATTTATTTTGACTCCTTTCTCAAAAGCATTGAACTTTTTACTCTTTCCTTCCAACTTCCGACTTCTTCCTTCTTTTGAAAAATTTGCCTCTGGAGTTTGAGGATTTAATTCTGACTCTTGCCGAGAATTATCAACTTTTGCCTGAACATTTAATTCTGATTCATTGAAAGAATTTGCCTCTAAAGTCTGAGGATTTAATTCTGACTCTTTCTGAGAATTATCGACTTTTACCTGAGTATTTATTTTTGATTCATTTAGAGAATTTGCCTCTAGAGTTTGAGGATTTAATTCTGAGTCTTTCTGAGAATTATCGACTTTTGCCTGAGCATTTAATTCTGATTCATTCAGAGAATTTGTCTCTAGAGTCTGAGGATTTATTTCCGACTCTTGCTCTGATTCTTTCTCAGAATTATCAAATTTTGCCTGAACATTTATTTCTGCTTCATTGAAAGAATTTGTCTGTAGAGTTTGAGGATTTAATTCCGAATCTTTCTGAGAATCATCGACTTTTGCCTGAGCATTTAATTCTGCTTCATTGAAAGAATTTGTCTGTAGAGTTTGAGGATTTAATTCCGAATCTTTCTGAGAATCATCGACTTTTGCCTGAACATTTACTTCTGAGTCTTTATCAAAACTTTCTAACTTCTGACTTCTGACTCCTGACTCGTGAAGACTTCCTGACTTCTGAAAAACTCCTGACTCCTTCTTCCCTCCTGTCTCCTGTCTCCTGTCTCCTGTCTCCTGAAGACTTCCTGACTTCTGAAAAACTTCTGACTCCTTCTTCCCTCCTGTCTCCTGTCTCCTGTCTCCTGTCTCCTTCATAAAAAATCTTCTCGGTTGAATTTCAAACAACTCACTTTCCAGAGAAAAATGAGGACTATAAAATCCATCTATCATCCGAGAATATTTCCGACGATAATTTGCCTCTTCTTGAGGATTATCAGAATAACCGCGACTCGTTCCTTCCTTATGAATTAACTCAGCATCCGGACAATAAACCGAACGATAACTATTATTAAAACGCCGAACTAAAAGTCGATAACCATAATCTGCATCATTATAAGCAACGGCAAAATTTTCCTCATCAAATCCACCATTATCTAAAAATAATTTCCGGGAAGTTAACATACAAGCTGCCGTTACTGCCGAATAATTTCTTGATACCGAAGCTTGAGAAAGATAACCTCTATTTTCACTATGTAATAATTTAAAAGCATGACCTGCCAAACCATGATGTAAACCATGAATTACGCCGGCGTGTTGAATCCTTTGATCGGGATAAATTAATTTAGCTCCGACTGCTCCGACTCCAGGAATTTTTGCATAACCCATCATCTGACTTAACCAGTTAGGAGAAATAATTTCCGTGTCATTATTTAGAAAGAGAATATATTCAGTTTTTGCATTTTTTGAAATTAGCTCGACAGCGCGGTTGTTTATAGCAGCAAAATTAAATTTTCCATCAGTATTGGCAATAGGGATAACTGATATATTTGCTTCCCCAAAATATAAATCTTTCAAGCTTGCCAAATACTCTAAAGTTTCAGACTCATCACTTTCATTATCAATCACAAAAACTTGATAATTCTGATAAGTCGTCTTTCGCAGAGACTCAATGCAAGCTTTCAATAACTTAGCTTGATTTTTAGTTGGAATAATAATAGTTACTGAGTCACCTTGATCGGGAAAAGTTGGTTTAAAAATTCCTAACCTTTCCCGCATTGCCCAATCTGGATGATAAATATTTCCTACTATTCCTCGACGGTTTAAACTTTCTTGAACTGCTTTTTCACCTGCTAGAAAACTTTTCGGTTTTTCCCCTCCAGAAATAGCAGTCGAACCAGGAGAAGTTCGCCAATGATATAACACTAAAGGTAGATGTCCGACATGACGAGAAATTTCCGTTGCTCTTAAAGCAAAATCATAATCTTGAGAGCCTTCAAAACCAACTCTTAAACCTCCTATTTTGTCAAAAATTTCCTTTCTCACCACGCACAAATGACCCATATACATATAGGAAAGTAATAATTCTGGAGAATATTCCGGTTTAAATTGAGGGTCGAACCTTTTGCCTTCCGTACTAATTTTATCGTCGTCCGAATAAAGAAAATCTGTTTCTGGATTTTGACTTATATATAGAGCAACTTCTCCTAAAGCATCCGGAGTAAGTTCATCATCATTATCCAAAAACAGAATAAAATCTCCCGTGGCAAGTTCGGCAGCAGAATTAGTCGCAGCACTAATATTGCCATTCTCCGAACGGAAAGTCAGTTTAATCCGGGAGTCAGTCTTAGCTACTTCCGTCAGAATTTCCCGAATATCTGGATTACTACTACAGTCATCCGCTATGCAAAATTCCCAATTTTGGTATACTTGGTTTTGTACACTGGCTATTCCCTTGCGTAAAAATTCCACCGGAGGATTATAAACTGGCATAACCACAGAAATTTTCGGTAAAGGAGTCCGACAACCTTCCAAACGGGATACCAAATATTGACGAGAGCGATCGCCCCACTTATTTACTGCCAACCAAGCATCATAAACATCTATAGTTTCTGGCAGGACAAATCCAGGAGGAAGTAATAATTCTCCCCCTTGTTTTTGTTGCTGTCTATATATTGTTAATATTTGTCTGGCAATATTGGGTAATTCTGAGGGTAGAGGTAAGATGCGACCTAACCTTTGTTGTCTTTCGGCAGTCCGTTTCCAAATAGCTTGAGCAAATTTAGATAACCCCTGAAATTTATCCTTAGCTTTTTCCGAAAAACCATAACGTCTTAGTTCCAAAATTTCCGAGCAATAAAAACCTACTACTTCCCCACTTTCCAAATACGCCTCCAAACTAATCTCCCATTTTCCAGATGGAACTTCCACAGTTACTTCAAATCCACTATGCTGACTTCCCACCCAATCTGGGAAAACTTCTCCCACATCCTTCCGACGCAAACCATAGGCACACTCTATAGAAACCTCCCCATATTTGAGAACTAATTTAGTAATTTTCTGTTCTGGATGGCAACACCAACCGGCAAATAAAATTTCTCCTTCCCGCAATTGCCACTTTGCCGGAGCATCAAAATTTGCTTCGACGTTAGATACTGATATAGGATAACTTGCGAATTTCTGCCATTCTCCTTTTTTATTCTCTGCTTCGAGTATTAATTCATAATTTCCTGGAGAGAGTTGTACAAATATTTCAAATCCAGAGCTAAAAGCAGTAGAAATATCATTATATTTTTGGATAACATCTGGTCGGGAGATGCCATAGTTACCAAGAAAAATTTCTGTTCCTACTTTGGCACGAATATTTTGGATATTGAAAGTATTGTGGAAACACCAACCTACTATTTCTATTTCCGAGTTAGAAATTTGCCAGTTAATAGGAGAGTCGATAGAAAAAAGGAAGTGCGGTCGTAACTTCTGAAGTTGACTTTTGAGAGTAAACCACTTTTCTCGCAGTTTCCAGAATTTGGAAGATTTCATGGCAGAAACTTCTACCCTAAGTGTTTCTGTTTCATAGTTTTGAGCGTTTAATTCAACTTTGGTTTCCTCAAGAGTAGTTTGGGTTTGGGCTAGACTGGTTTGGGTTTTTCCTAGTTCAGTTTCTAAAAGTTGAATTTGAGCTTGAGATTCTTGTAGTTTTACCTGAGTACCATCTAATTTTTGTTGAGCATTTCCTAATTCGGTTTCTAAAAGTTGAATTTGAGCTTGAGATTCTTGTAGTTTTACCTGAGTACCATCTAACTTTTGTTGAGTTTTTCCTAATTCGGTTTCTAACAGTTGAATTTGAGCTTGAGATTCTTGTAGTTTTACCTGAGTACCATCTAACTTTTGTTGAGTTTTTCCTAATTCGGTTTCTAAACGTTTAATTTGAGTTTGAGACTCCTGTAATTTCAGGATATTACCATTGAGTTGTATTTGAGTCTGACCTAATTCTGTCTCTAATATGCCAATTTTTTCCTGAGACTCTTGTAACTTAACCTTATTCCCCTCAAGTTGAACTTTAATCTGCCCGAATTCCGTTTCTACTCCTAATAATTTTTTCTGAGACTCAGTTAATTTAATCTGAGTACCTTCTAGCTGAACTTGAGTTTTTCCTAACTCCGTTTCTAAACTCAATATTTTAACTAATGCTTCTTGAAACCTAGTTTTTGAATTATCAAGTTGTGCCTGAGCTTGCCCTAAATCTATTTCTAATCTAATAATTTTCTGTTGAGATTCTTCTAATTTTGTTTGATTGTTTTCCAGTTGAGATTCAGTCTGCCCTAGTTTTCTTTCTAATTTTACTACTTTAGTTTGAGATGCTTGTAAATTTGTTTCTTTACCTTCAAGTTGAACTTGAGTTTTACCTAATTCTACTTCTAGTAATTCTAGCTTTTGACTAGACTGTTGGAGCTTGACCAATCTAATATCAAGTTCTTGCTGAGTTTCACCTAATTCTGTCTCTAAATTTCCTACTTTCTGTTTTGCTTCTCGAAATATTTCTTGCCATCTTTCTACATCTGTTTCTAAACTATTAATTTGTTTTTCTAAACCTCGAATATTTAACCAATCCCGAAATTCCCATAATTCTAGTTCACTTTTGATTTTTGACTGTCTTGAATGCGTCTTAGATTCTGAGGAAACCTCAGAATTACGCACTTGCTTTTGACTTTTGAATTCTTTACTTCCACCTATACCAATTTTTTCTAGTTGCTGATAAACCTCTAATGTTTGTGGGAAATATTTTTCTATCAAACTAGGTTTAGTAGTTTCACTAATATCTTTTACTAATAAAGACTCAGCAAAATTTCCAGGAGGAGGCGCTGCTAAATCTATTTCAAATTTTTCGTTAACCGCCTGGATAAAGCTTTCCGGATTTTTGCCAATACTATCAACTTTGCCTATTAAACATTGTGCTGAAAATTGTTCATAAAAATCTAAAATTCTCTGATTATAATCCAACCACATTTTCACAGCTATTTCTGGTTGCTGTAATAACTTTTCATCGGTACCGCGCCGATAAATAGAATCTACTACTTCCCAAGGGGAACGATAAACAAAAATAAACTTAGCATCGGGCAATAAGTCTAACCAAAAGTTTAAAAATAATGTTGTTCTAGGGTCTTTCCATCCCCAGCTTTTACTTTTTTTCTCGTTTTCTTCTTGACGATTTTTTATTAGTCTTTTCGCTGCTTTTAAATATTGTTTTTTAACTGGAATTTCTTTGATTTCTACGTTGCCACCTAAGTCGTCGATACCTTGCGAGCACAATATTCCTTTATGGAGTTCTACAAACTCTATATCTTCAAAATGTCCCCTAATATTTCCATATTCTGGTCCGACTAATTTTTCCCCAATATTTACTCCTACACTCTGAAATAAAGAAGCAGTTAATGAGGTTCCGGAACGGTGCATCCCTGTAATCATAAAAACTTTTGATTTCATCTGACTTATTCTCCAATTTTTTAAGCAAAATTTGCAAAATTCCAAGATACTAATACTTCCTGCTCTGGTGGCAAAGTAATTCTGTCAGTAATTAGAGTTTTTAATCTGACCATTACTTCCCCTGAATATTCTGGAATTTCTATTTCAATGGCTCCATAGTTAGTTTTACCAAATATATTTTTATTGTTTAGTGGAATAGTTTTTTGTACTAAAATTTCTCCATTTTTGCTATTAATAATCTCAATTTCACAGGCAATAGAATAAGTACCTATAGGTTCTATTTGTGGATAAACTCGAAACTTTTTTTGACCTTCTATTTGAAATTTTATCTCAGTCTGATACTGATGACTATCAGAGAATATTTTTTCTGGTAAATTTTCAGTTTTTCCATCATTAGATAAAGGTATTTTTGCCACTTCTGTTATTACTTGCTTGTTGCTGTGAGTCTCAGACAATATTTTCTGTGGCAAATTTTCAGTTTCTTGATTATCAGATAAAGGTAGTTCATCAACTTCTGTTGTTACTTGCCTCTTTGTTTCACTATCAAACAATATTTTCTGTGGTAAATTTTCAGTTTCTTGATTATCAGATAAAGGTAATTTCTCAACTTCTGTTGTTACTTGCCTCTTTATTTCACTATCAGACAATATTTTCTCTTGATTATCAGATAAAGGTAATTTCTCAACTTCTGTTGTTACTTGCTTCTTTGTTTCACTATCAGACAATATTTTCTGTGGCAAATTTTCAGTTTCTTGATTATCAGATAAAGGTAGTTCATCAACTTCTGTTGTTACTTGCTTGCTGCTCTGAGCTTCAGATAATATTTCATGTGGTAAATTTTCAGTTTCTCCATTATCAGATAAAAGTAGTTCATCAACTTCTGTAGTTACTTCCTTGTTGCTCTGAGTCTCAGACAATATTTTTTCCGACAAATTTTTAGTTTCTTGATTATCAGATATAGGAATTTTTTCTACTTCTATCTTTTTTTCTATTATTTCTTCCTTAACAGTTGCAACTTCCTCTTCCTTACCAAAATTCTTAACTTCTGAATTCTGAATTCTCAATTCTGAATTTATACTGAGAGGTTGAGCAACTAAACTGCCAGAAATAGGCTTTTGTAAAATATATAAGTCTTGCCCATTTGCCAAATTACTTTGAGGAAATCTTTTAATGTGTTTAAACATAGAAAATATTTCCTGATAAGCTGTAGGTGTATGAACTGCTGCAATAGTATGTTGACCTTGACCGTCTGTTTCTCCTTGATGGTCAAGATATAAAAATAATCCCTCTTCACCAATACTATACATTTCTGCTTTATGAGCATTACCAGTACGAAAAATATCATAAACTATCGGGAAAAATTGAGGTCCGTGAAGAGTCATAAATAATATTCCGCCTGGTCGCAAAACTCGATAAATATCCCACGCCCAAAGATGCTGTAAATCTAAACTTAGATGAGTGAATACTGAAATAGCATTAATTAAGTCAAACTGATTATTTTCAAAAGGTAATGGTGGTTGAATATCGTTATGTTTGACTGTGGCAAATTTAATATTTTCTTGACACCATTCAGCACATTCGGCAAAAACGTCACAACCAAATAGTTTTTGATTAGGCAAAAGTTCAGGTTCAAATGCCATTAAATAGCGTCCTACTCCACAGCCAAAATCCAGTATTTTATCAAATTGATTAAAATTAAATCCTGCTGTTTGGAGATAATTTTTTACTGTATATCTAAGGTCATCAAACGAACTAATAAAAGCCTTTGCACTAGGGTTTCCACTAATTCTTAGTAACAGATGACTTGGTGGTAGTAATGCAATGTTATTAACGATAGAAATATTAACTACTCGTTCTAAGTTAAAGTTATTAATAATTTTCACCAGTATAATGTCATCTGCTGATAAATTTTGACTATTAATAGTACATGACCATTGATACCTTTGACTTTGACTTTCATGCTTTGGGCAACAGCTTCCGACTTCCTTTCCATTTGCTAAAACTGATATTTTTTCTACCTTTTCTTCTGGATTAATATCTGCTGCCCATCCCTCTAAATAAATATCTCCTGTAGCTGTCATTTTAATTTGTTTACAACCTCCATCAGGATGACAATGAAAGTTTAAGCACTCATCTATTTGTTCTGCAACTCCTTCATTTATAACTTCTGAATTTATAAAGACATCTTTCTTTCCAACTTCTGACTTCTTAACTGCAACTTCTGAATTTATAAAGATATCTTCCTTTATAACTTCTTCCTTCTTCCTTATTCCTTCTGACTTCTTAACTGCAACTTCTGAATTTATAAAGATATTTTCCTTTATAACTTCTTCCTTCTTCCTTATTCCTTCTGACTTCTTCCTTCTGACTTCCAAATTATTCCAGACAATATATAAGTCATGATATCCACAAATACCTCTTTTAATTCGATGCCATTTTCCCTTTCCCTGAGTCACTTTTTGAATAACTTTACCTACCCATTTCTCCCCTACATAAGTAACTCCATAATCTTCAGTTTTGAGAAAAAGACTTTCACTTTCTGGAGTAAAATAAATTTCTTCTGCTTCTACATCTGTCTCTATAGTCATTAAAGATAAATCATGGGTACTGAAGATTAATATGCCGTTTTCAGTCAAGCAACTATATAACTTTTCTAACCAACCAGTAAAAGTTTTTTGGGGAGTGTGACTAAAAAAAGAACAGGCAAAAATACAGTCAAATTTTTGATTTATTTGATAATCTTCAGGAGCATTAGTTGAAACTATCCCTGCAACACTAAACTCTTGTTTTTGAAATTCTACTGCTCCAGGATAAATATCCGAAACCCATATTTTATCGATCGGTATTTCCTGAAGCAAAAATCTACTAAAACGCCCATAACCACTAGCAAAATCTAGAAAAGAGGATATATTTTCAAAACCATCAAAATACCATTCTACAATTTGTTTAACTGCATCCAAAATTCTTTTGCCATTAGAAAAATATCGTAGTAATGCTTCATCTTTCCTCCCGTCTGTATTTTTCAAAGCATAGAGATACATTTCATCTTGTGGATGAATTTTCACATTAATTTTTTCAGGTTTTATAGTTTGGTCTTGAATAAATGTATCTATAGTTAACTTATTATTGAAATATATTTTTTCAGCATTCATATTTTTAGATTTTAATTTGCTTCTCTCGTTTTTTATTAAATAGGTAGAACTAGGCAGTAAAGTTAAGAGGTAATACCATTTTAAACAAAGATTGTTACTGTATTAATTTGTGAACTCAACCTAAGCATTCAGTCATCAGCTATATAATGATAGGAGAATATCAAAGCAATTGAGAAATTGAGAGAGAATAAAAAGTTACTGCCAAAGTCAGCTCCTTTAACCTTAGAAGGAATTATTCATTATTTGCTTTTAACGCAGTTCCTCCCCAGGAGGCTAGCTGACTACTAAGATCTGAATGCTTACAACTAAACTGCTTACAAGTCTTAAATCTTCAAGTAGATAAATATTAAATTTCCTACCATACTAAATTAAGTTTATAAGCATCTCAAATACCATGAGTTATTTGTAACATTATTTGAGCAGATTAGTATAAGAGAAGTAAAATTTTGTTCCTTTTGCTTTTCAAAATTCCTAATATCTAATTACAAATCATAAGTAAATACTTTTAAACTAACTTTCCTTTTTCACTTCTTACTGATTTTAAGGGAATTGCCAAAAAATAAATTATCCAATTTCTGAACTAGACCTGGAAAGTTTCAGTGTCTAATTTCCCTGCTCCCTACTCCCTAAATATATTCAATTTCTGCGTGCTTATTAAGAGTCCCATCTTTAATGTTTAAGTTAGGTTCTATTAAAAAGTCAACTACACCTGTACCACATGAATCACTATAATGTTGAACTCTAAACATAGCAATGTCAATGCAACGGGATAAATACGTCAGATGATCCTCTGCCATTCCTACAACTCCAGCATTTAAAAAATATACACCAGGATTTAGTAAACATTTGAACTTAAACTTAACTATAACTGTTTGTTGTGCTGCAATATATTCTACTGATTTAGTAGAACCATGTAAAGACGCTCCACCCAAGTCAAAACCACTCAGAGTTTTTATCAACATTCCAAACCTAACCTTAGATGTGGAATTAATAAACTTTACTCTGTATGTATAGTAATATTCCCGGCGACTAATTAAATGATTTACCCTTTTACCATCCAAAGTAATAAGATGGGGGTCAATAATTTCTGCTCCCTTATTAGGATAATGTACAGTATTTGAAGGTATCATCTCTGGGTCATAAATTTCTTCATATTCTGTTGATTCTGCAATCCGATATTGACTTTGATTTTCACTATTTTGTTGTGATTTAGATGTTGATTCATCTGTCTCCTCATCATCAAATAAATCCTGAATGGTTAAGTTAGGAATTTGGCGAATTTCCTCTCTTATTGAGTGAATTTTATCAGGGAAAGCGTAGATTAATTTCTGATATTTAGAAACCACATATTTAGGAGCATTATAAAGTAACATTTCACCATTATCCATCAAAATTGCTGAATCACAAAGCTGAACCACTGTAGAAGCAGCATGAGAGACAAATAAAATTGTTCCCCCTCTTTCTTGAATATCTTGAATACGAGCAAAACATTTTCTTTGAAATGCTTCATCTCCTACTGAAAGTGCTTCATCAACCACTAAAATATCTGGATCTACACTCGTAGCTACAGCAAATCCTAACCTAACAAACATTCCACTAGAATAAGTTTTTACAGGTTGATCAATAAAATCACCAATATCGGCAAAACTAGCAATTTTGTCAAATTTTGCTTCTATTTCTGATGTTTTTAATCCTAATAACTGACCGTTAAAAAAAACGTTTTGTCTCCCTGTAAATTCTGGATTAAATCCACTACCTAGTTCCAGCAGTGCAGAAATTCTCCCTTGAACTTTTACTTTTCCTATTGTTGGTGTTAGAGTTCCCACAATTATTTGTAAAAGGGTACTTTTTCCTGAACCATTCCGTCCCACAATTCCTAAAGTATGTCCTCTTTCTATCTCCATATTTATATTTTGTACTGCCCAGAATTCATCAGCACGACTTTTTCCAGGGAGTAAAATTTCTTTTAAACGGTCTACAGGATGTCGATACCGTTTAAAACATTTAGAAACATTTTGTAGTGAGATTACATTTTCAGGCATTATGGATTTTATATGTAAGCTTTCAGCAGTCAGCTATTAGCTGTCAGCTATGATTTGTTGACTTACGAATGAGGATTTATTAACTTCCAGATTTCCTTTACAGAAGTATTTCAGTTTAATACTTCTAGCTAAAAACTGTGGATATTATTTGATCCTCATTCCTTATTATCACATCCAAGGAGCAATTAGTCTCCAAGGAGAATTAAAAGTTATATTTGCGCAACATTCCACAGTAAATAAAAAGGCAATTAGTAGTATCTATTATATCTTCTATTTGTCAAAAATTAATCTTTTTTCATAAGTATTCGGCCATTAGCTATTTAAAAATGGAGGAGGTAAAAGTTATTGAAAAATCAAGGGATAATTAAAAGTTACTGTAAAAGTAGTCTTTCTTAATCTTGATAAATATTCATTTAAACTTCGCCTGGAAAGGGGTGGATATTAATTGGTTACTTTTTTTCTTCCTTTTGTTTATTTATCTGTTTTAACTATTGCTTATATTTTTCTACAAATTAGAGTTTTTTATGATGATGATCTATCATTGTTAAGTTGTAATATTTTGGTGGTAGTCAGAAGTCAAGTATGGGAGCAATCAGATTAGTGACATACATAATTTTAAAGTTTTTTTTGAATATTTTTTCCTTCTCTCCTAGATAACTAAAGCCTTCTTCCTTCTTATAAAACATCAGCAAAAGCAGGACGTAATTTTTGATAAACCCACAAGCCAAAATAAAATATTAGTACAGACATTAAAGCAGCAATCCCTAATTCTCCCCAGTGTTTAATTTCTCCTACTAATACTAAGTCACGATATACTTCAGCGATCGCTGTTAAAGGATTACACCAAAATACCCAAACTCGCCAATTTTCTGGAATTACTGACGCCGGATATACTATTGGTGTAACATAAAACCAAAGATTAATAATTACTCCTAAAGTCTGTGGAATATCTCGTAAAAATACTGTTAATCCAGCAGTAAAATATCCTAAACCTGCTGTTAATAAAAGCTGAGGTATACACACTAAAGGTAGTAGCCATAATGTTTGATTTATTACCCCAGATGATATACAAACCATTCCTGTTAAAGCTACTAATCCAAATGTACTTTCTATAAATGTTGAAAGAATCGGAACTAAGGGTAATAAACCGAGGGGAAATACTACTTTTTTAACCAAATTTGGCTGCCTAATGACACATCCAGAAGCTTGAGTCAATCCATTAGTAAAAGCTAACCAAGGTATTAATCCTGCAAATAGCCATAATCCAAAGGTTAACTTACTATCTTCTGGTAATCCTTTTAGGTCAAGCTTAACTTTAAGAATAATTGAGAAGACGTAGGTATAAATTAAAAGTTGAGATAGCTGATTAAGTAGTGGCCATAAATTGCCAAGAATTGAGCCTTTATACTTAGCTTCCAAATCTCTTCGTACTAATGTGAATAGTAGGTTTAGGTTAACTAACCAATGAGTATTTATTACAGTTACCAAACTACTAACCCTGCTAGTTTTGCGGACAATACCTTTCATAGTCCTACTGATTTTCTGTTTTTCTGCTCTACACCACACTCAAGCAAAGTTGCTTGATGTTAAATGTATATAATGTACTCTTTCCCTCCACTATGCAAGAAAAAATTAGTAACTCAAAAATCAAAAGTTCAAAATTCAAAGTTAACAAACAAGATAACTTAGCATGAATAGTTTTACTGACAAGGTTTTCAGGTGATTATTTGTGGTACTATTTAACTTAATTTATTATGATTACCAAAAATCATACTGTTGTTCAGAAATGTCACTTTTTTCCTATTAGATGTTTACCAATGGATAATTTATAATTAATCAATCCGGTTTAAAGTCTCTCTTTACTAATGGATAATGGATAATGGATAATTGACAATTGATAATTTAGAGATAGCTTTTATTAATCAATAATTGATAATTAGAGATGGTTTTCATTATCCACTATCCGTTATCAATTAAAAAGATTTCCTTATATTCAATTCCATTACGGTTTTAACCAGAGGTCATTATCTATTATTTATTAAATTATTAGAAATAAATTCCCAGGAGCATTTACTGCTGAGGAAATAGTGAGCTGTGCCGAGAGCGCCTATATTGGTTAATCCAATATCAAGATAAAAGCTGTCACGATTTTCTACAGTTTTTTTCGTACGGTTCAAATAATTATCAAAAAGCACGGGTTAAAGTAGCTAGTGCCGCTACGCGGAAGTCAGAAGTCAGAAGTCAGAAGTCAAAAGTATTGATTGGCAAGGCTTTTAGGGTTTTGTAACTGGTCAGTTATTTCCGCCATTCTGCACTAGGATACACGCCAAAATTAAAGATTCAAGACTTGACTACACTCATAAGCTGACAACTCGACTAATAAGAGAAATCCGGGGATAGTAGTTGAGAATTTAGCTGTGAAAAATATGGTCAAGAATAACAAGTTAGCTAAAGCTATCAGTGATGCTAACTGGGGAGAAATAGTCAGGCAATTAGAGTACAAAGCTGACTGGTATCGACGGAAGCTAATAAAAATTGATAGATATTTCCCCAGTTCTAAGCGTTGTTCTAATTGTGGCCATGTAGTAGAAAAATTACCTCTAAATATTAGAGAATGGGATTGCCCAGAATGTGGCAGTCAACATGACAGGGACATTAATGCAAGTATAAATATTTTGCGGATGGGAACCCGCGTCAGCGCAAGACGCAAGCGGTCAGACCCCGCGTCGCCGACAGGCGCAAGCGGTGCGACCCCGCGTCGGCGTCAGACGCAAGGGAATGCGCACCAAAAGAGGGAATGCTGACCAAGAGAGGGAACGCCCACCAAGAAGGCTGGGGGATTCGCAGTGTTAGCGCCAGTCGCTTATGGGGGAGACCCCCAAGACTGCGCTGGCTTGTCTGTGGAGCGACCGTAAGACCTGAAGGGAGTAAATCTCGTTTATGCGGGTGCTAAGAAACAGAAAGCCCCTACTAGCAATGCTAGGAAATCCCACGCTGCCTCTTACGAGGCAGCGTCGGGAAGATGTCAATTGTCCAACTATTCTAGTTCAGTAAGGGTTCTATGGATTGCTCAATTGCCTTTAATTGCTCAGTATCATAACCCCAACGTTTGAGAAAGTCTTTGTAATTTCCCTGGCCAGTAGTTGTAGCTTGATATAATTCCTGAATATTACCTAATAAGCTCGATATATTGACACTTTTTATTAGTTTTGTGGTTCGCGATCGCACTCTTTTCGATTCATTGGCTGTCTCCTCATCTTGATTTCTTTGATGGTGGACTACCATTGCCGAACACATGGCCAGATTTTTAACCAACAGTTCTACCACTATTTCTGGAGCTGATTCTAAGGCTTTGAATATTGATGGTGATGGATTATCTGCCAAAGGTCTAGAGTCTGTAAGATAACTAACGAAAAATCCTCTAGCACCATTTTTACTCTTGACTAAATCCCCAATTAATAATTCTATTTTATCTTCCGATAGTTGGCCTGTTTCTATCTCGGACATGATTTCTTGAGTCAGGGCGATCGCTTCTTCAAATGTTATATTTTCTGGTACTGATAATAAGGATTTCATAATTTTGGGACAATTATTAATATTGACTCTCTGTATAATAGTAAATAAACGATCATTTTCTAGTTATGGCCATAATTTCTTCTAAAAAACAATCTCCTCAACCAGAAAGGCCAGATGAAAACATTTTCTTAGCCTCCGAAAAAAAAACTTCATATAAAACCAAAAAATCAAAATCTCAATCTGAATCAGGGGAATTAGAAGCTTTATTAGCAGCAGAGGCGACTACTGAAGAAAAAGGGGGTAATCAAAATGAAGAAAAAATCCGACCTCAAAGGTTAGATGAATATATCGGACAGAAAGACCTGAAAGAAGTATTGAATATTGCGATTTCGGCGGCTAAATCTAGAAAGGAATCTCTAGACCATTTACTTTTGTATGGTCCTCCGGGATTGGGTAAAACTACTATGTCTCTAATATTGGCAGCAGAAATGGAGGTTAATTGTAAAATTACTACTGCACCTGCTATTGAAAAACCTAGAGATATAGTTGGTTTGCTAGTAGGTTTACAAAAAGGAGACGTTTTGTTTATAGATGAAATTCATCGCCTTTCTAAAATGACAGAAGAAATACTTTATCCGGCGATGGAAGATTTTCGACTTGATATTACGGTCGGTCAAGGTAAAACATCTAAGACTAGGAGCATTCCTCTCAAACCTTTTACCTTAGTAGGAGCAACTACTAGGGTTGGTTCTTTAACTTCTCCTCTGCGCGATCGCTTCGGAATTATTCAGAGGTTACGGTTTTATGAGGTTGATGAATTGAGTTTAATTATTATTCGAGCAGCAAAACTTTTAAATACGGATATTACAGAGGATGGTGCTGAGGAGGTTGCCCGTCGTTCCCGGGGTACGCCTCGAATTGCTAATCGTTTACTTAGGCGAGTGAGAGATTATTCGGAGGTGAAAAAGTTGACTCCGATAAATGCTGAGGTTGCAGGTGAAGCTTTGGAGTTGTTTAATGTTGATCCTCTAGGTTTGGATTGGACTGACCGTAATTTATTGAGGACGATGATTGAGAATTATAATGGGGGACCTGCTGGTTTGGAGACTATGGCGGCAGCGACAGGGGAGGATGCTCAAACTATTGAGGAGGTTTATGAGCCATATTTGATGCAGATTGGGTTTATGCAGCGTACTCCTCGTGGGAGAGTTGTGACTTCCGCAGGTTGGAGGCATTTGGGTTTTAGTCCGCCGGATGAGCAATTGAGTTTGAAGTTGTGAAATTTTTATTTAGTTATTGTTTGGAGATAGGCTATTTATTATTTTTGTAGTTTATTGAGTCGCAAAAGGCTGTAGCTTAGTTTTGTTATAGATAAAGAGTTATTAACCGCTATAGGATTTTTTGTTATGAGATTTATTCTCAATCTACAGCGGTTTTAACTTTTAGGAAATGAGCGATCGCTTAATTTGTCTGAAATTTTCAAATATCTGTTGAAGATATTATCGTGCTTTCAAAAATCCCCTGATTATCTCTACTGGAATAGAGATTGCAGGATTATTAAATATTGCTTTTAATGCCTGAATACCTCCTGCTTCTAAAGCACTGATTAGTCGCTTTCTAAGAGTTGGATTGTCATTTATTTGCTGTTGAATGTCTGTTTCTGCCAAAGCTTCATTTGCAGTTATGGGATTTTGGGGAAGATGTTCTAATAGTCGTTGAATTTCCTTTCTAAGTTCCTGAATTTCTACTTCTAATTGATAATTTTCAAGTCTTTCGTCAATATTTCCTGTCTCTAAATTACCATCATCCTATGTCTGACATATTTATAGATGTATTACTTTCCTCAGAAAGTGAATCTTTAGGAGTGTGAATATTTCCAGTTTTCGCAGTAGTATTTTTCATTAAACCACTGACTTTCATAGATGTATTATTTTTTTTACTCATCGTTTTGCCTCTTGTTTTTACATAAAATTAGTCTAGCATTTTTCAAATAGTAGTAGAAAATTTTTAACCTGAAATAGTTTCTAATAACTAGGTTGTTTTAACTACTACTTTTATTTCAAATGGAAATCCAGTAAGAACTAAGTTTCCTCATTCTCTTCATCAGATGAATCATTAGATGGAGTTTCATTATTCTCTAGATTATTATCTTCATATTGTTCTACCTCTTCATTAGAACCTGCTTCAATATTTCCTGTATCAAATGAACTATCACTCACTTCTCCTTGAGTATTTACTGAGGAATCATTTAAGTTTTCAGCACTTTTTGCGTTGGCATTTGCGTAAGTATTGAATATATAACTAGCTCCTTCTTTTGACAGATTAGTAATCACAGCAACGGCTGATTGTTTTCCTTGAATTATATCTAAAAAAGCTTCTTTACTAATTTGTATTTCACCATCCCTTTTAGGACTCCAATCAATACAAGAAATAGTACAACTTGTTTTTAGTGGTTTTTCTTTTTCATTTTGTTCATTACTAATATTTAAGTTAATACCACCTCTTTGAGTTTGAAAAAAATTGGCGCAGTTAAGAATACATTTATCTATATTTAATAGGGTTAAATCTGCATATCTAAAATCAATTCCTGTTAAATCACTATCTAAGAATTTACTACCTCTTAAATTAGCATTGCAGAAGCTAGCTCTTACTAGCTTAGACTCTTTATAAAATGTGGCTTTTATCATTTTTACTCGAAATAAGTTGACCTCATTCAAATTGCAATCCTCAAATTTACTACCTGAAATATCAGCAAATGAAAGATCCGCTGACTTCATAGCTTTGCCATTAAAATCAGTTTCAACAAATGTACAGTTACGAAGTTTAGATTTGCGTAAACTTGTGGCTTCAAAGTTACTTTCTTCAATTTTTGTATTTTCACTAATTTCAACAAAATCCATTAAAGCACCATCAAACTTACATTTCCTGATTGTCGAATTATCAGTTTTTTCTTCCTTACTAGAAGAGTCCGGTTTAACTCCTATATAACAATTAATTAATTCATCATTATTATCATTTTGCTTCTTATTTTTATCTACCTGTTTTCTAAAAAACTTAAATTCAGAATGAGAAAATATAGTCTCTAAAAATTCACAATCGTAAAATCTACAAGCTAAAAACTTTGCTGAGGAAAAATCAGTTTTAGATAAATTGCAGTCTTCAAATTTGCTACAAAGTAGAGCATTTTTAAAGCTAGAACCAGTTAAATCACAATTGTTGAAAATTATTATTTCATTATTTTCTATTCTCTGTTTACCATAAGCGCTACTACACTTATCAAAAGTAGCTTTTGTAAAATTATTACATTGATAAAACTCGACTTCAGTCAACTTTGAATTACTAAACTTTGCACGATTAAGATTAGAGTTGAAAAATTTAACTTGCTTAAGGTAACTATTAGAAAAATCTACACCTTGAAGTTGAGCTTCAGAAAACTCTACATTAAATAAATAGCAATTAGCACATGAAAATCCATCAACTACTGCTTCCAAATTTGAAAACTTAGTATCTACTACTCTAATTCCAAATTCACTACACTTTTCAAGAAATATTGTTGGCTCAATAGTGTCTAAATCCTCTTGATTAACTTCAGCTTTAAATATTATCGTAGCTAAATTATTGTTATTGTTATTACCAAGTTCTATTTTATCTCCTCCTCTCAGTTCACCAGTCGAACTAAGAGAAGTAGTAGTTTTTGGTTCACTATTAGAACTCAGAGAAATCCTAGTTTTTGGGTCAGTATATTGAGAAAATTTAAAACCATCTACCTTTGACCAAGAAATTCTGATAAAAAACCAGTATTTTGAAGTTAAAGGTAATTGCTTTTTCTCTGCTAAAGATTCTACTAATATTTGAGGTTTATTTAGACTACCGTAAACTATGACACTGCAAAGGTTTCCTTCATATAAATAAGGTACTTCAAATGATTCTGGATCAGAAATTTCCTGACCTTTAATTCTAAGTTCAAAACGAATCTTCATAGCTATCAAAAACTTTAGTTAGACTTTACTAGAAATAACATCTTTACTAGAAATAACATCTTTTATCTGTACTGATATTTTTGAAGGATTATTCATAATTTCCTCTGCCGTGAATACTAAACCTTGTATTCCTTCCATATTATGCTGGTTAAACCTAGATTTGAAATTAGTTTCATCGTCAATATTCCATTTTTGTTCTCCTCCTTTGAATTCTTCATCTCGGCAATAAACAATAACATTATAGTCATCAAAATCTAGGACTAGACACTTTGGTAAACCTTCCTTTGGTGCATATTCTCTCACAATAGGTTTTGGCAAATGTTCCTTTTGTATTGCTTCAAGCAACAGATATCCAACAGGAGATAATTCTGATGGTAGTCGTAAATTTTCCTCGGATTTATCATAATCTGCCCAGTAATATGTAGGCTTTTCAATCACTTCATTGTTACTCTCTGAAGAGATATCTATTTGAGGAGGTTGAGGAAAATTAAGTTCTTTAACTGACTCATCCAAACGAGATAATTTGTCAAAAATATTTTTACTTTGAGAGGCAAAATCTACAATCAGTTTTTTAACTGGATTAAAATTTTTCTTTAACTCAAACATAGAATCTGAATACTCTTTATAATTAATCAACTTATCCTCAAGCCCTTGTATTTTTTGAGTGTACTTTGTTTCTTGAGATGTGATTTGCTCCTCATATCTAGCTTTTTCTTCCTTAAGTTCTTCTCTAGCTTCTTTTGCCTCTTGCTTTGCTGCTTCCTTTTCTTCACTTAACTTTATTTGCTCTGTATCTTTATACAAAGGTTTAGGGTCAACACCATATATATTTACTGTTTTTTGGTCATCTCTGGCTTTTTTCCATTCCTCGAAAAATTTAACTATGGCTCGACTCACACGTGAGGCTAGTATGGATAATACTGCTGCTATGACAAGAGATGTCACGTGTATCCAAATATCTTTCGTATCAGTTATTTGCAATATTTCTTTATTACTAATTACCAATATAGCTATAAATGTTAGATAGATATCTGCTAAAAATAAAAACCATATTGAAGGTATAAACCCTAAAAACTTTAACTTTTCAGGTTTGGTTCTAGACTCATCTACGATACAAGCAACAGGTAAAAATGCTGTTACCAATAAGCTTATTAAAGTTTCGATCGGAATATTAAAAATTTGCTCAGAATCATCTAAGTCAAATAAAATTTCTAAAGCATAGTCTAGTATTGCAAACTGAGAAATACTAGAGATTAATAAAAATGTTGTAAGTAAACAAATAGCCAAAAAGGCTGTGTTTTCTTGATTTCTATATCTCTCTTCAAGTTGTTCGCGGTATTCTTTCTTATTTTCTATTTGTTGATAAATTTTCTTCTGATTTTCTGGGCTAAATTCATTCATAATTATGCTTGAAATGAACAATCAATTTTATCTAACTAACAGAAGTTTTTGTCATCAATTCCAATCTTTCGGTATAGCGCAACTAAAAGGAAATTGATTCCGGTCATACTTTACTGGCGGTTTACCTTGACTTTCTACAAGTTCAGCAACATATTTTTCTAAATATAATCCTCCTTTTCTAACCAAATTTTCTAATTCACTAGCCACGTCTGCGTTAACTTTATCTCCACTAGAAACATCATCAGTTTGATTATTTTTGCGCTTATCATTTCCTCTCAATACAGATTTTATATTTTGATATTCTCTGAATCTAAAATTATTTTCATTTCCTACTCTATCCCAAGTATACTTATCAATAAAAATCTTAGTTTTTGCTTCTTTAATCTCTAGAGGAAGAGACACAATAAAAATAATACTTGTAATATCTGGATTGCTAATCAGTAAATTTCTTTCCATACTAGCGTGAAAAACTACTTCGTCTCCCTCACTTGACCATTTTCCAGCAAAACAAGTATCATCATCACTATACTTTAGACCATCTTTAAGTTCATCTATACGTCTTATATAAAAAGTTTCAGGTTGATTAGAGAAAGTAACTATTGTCGAAACTTTTGGAGTATGTTTTTCATTTTCAAGGCTACTTTTACTGTTTTGTATTATGGCATTTACAGGTAATCTTAAAATTATTTTGTGTGGTAAACAATTTTGATTTCCAAATAAACTTCCATATATAGAAGTATTAGGTTGCACACTTAGAGACTGTTTGTAAAATAAGTATTAAGAGAACATGCGAGTGACTAAAATCTAAAAGCGGTAATACTTCAAGAGATTGAAATTTGGTAGGTAGAGAAGTATTCAGTACATATATTCCTAGATTTTTAAGCGACAAATATTTGTCTTGATTTCTTCCTCCTTATTCCCTATTCCCTATTCCCTATTCCCTGTTCCCTGTTCCCTGTTCCCTGTTCCCTGTTCCCTATCTCCTTTTTATATTTCCTTTACAAACAATCTCTTACGGATAGAGGTATTTCATTCTTAATGTCCTGAACTTCACAAAAATTAGTTCCCTTTAGTATTTTTGACAATGTTGGTAGAAAAAATATAAAAAAAAGAACAGCTAATGGAATTATCAGACCCAATAAATAAATAAAGCGATTGCTTCTCATAGAAAAACACCCAATTGAACTTATTTAATAAAGACACTAAGGTTGAAAAAACTCAAGACAATTAACCCAAAATCACAGATTGACTAAGTTTTTTTGCAGGTAATCTGGTTGTATGGATGACTATCTTATAACTCCTTAAATTTACGGAAATTGTCTGATAAAAAACTGCTAGACAAATTTTTATTTTACTCCATGGAAAAGAAGTAGTTGGTTAGAAAAGTAGTTAAGAGTAAAAGTAACCATAAAACACGAACAAGACAACAGGGAAAAAAATTCCCTAAGCATCCATTTTTTTTCTATATTAGCAAGAAAAATTTCAGATCAGAAAGGATTAATGCCTCGGATAGACACCCAAAAATAGAACAGAACATTACCTCTGCTCAAAAATTCTCTTTTTCATCCTTATTTTTTATTGAACTGATTCTCTTTTTACTTTTTACCTTTCTTTTTTGGCTTTCTCTTTTTAACTTTTGATTTTTTATTTTCAAATCTCGCTCTTTGCTGAACTACTTCAGGAGGTGGACCATAATCTCCGTCTGAAAAGTACACTCGCTCTACTATATTTTCTGGTTCTACTTCAATCCACAAACGGGCTCCCCCAGCTTGACTTCTATTTGGCTGATGGGGTTGATAAACTATTTGGCAACCGCCATGAATTTTCAGAGCATGGCAATAATCCTTTTGATTTCCTACTTTCACAGCAACCGCTGGATGAGAAGTTCCGTTGTCTCGGTTATAATCAATAGTCTTTCGCAGCACATGAATAATAGTTTTGGCTTCTCGTTGAAATTTATTCCAAGTACCTTCAGGACCGCGACAACCAGCTATAATTTCTGGCATTCCCCGATGGTTGAGGGGCATCCTCCAAAGTCTGCCAACTTTTTTCGCACCGATGACTCGCTTTTGATTCAATAGCAATCGTAATCTACCTGTTGAGATATTAAGTAGAAATGCTGCTTCTGTTGTACTTACGAATGAGACAGTCATAACTATAACGTTATAGTTTTTATTTATTATATAAATAATAATACATTTATTTACTGTAACACGATGAATCATTAAACAAGGTTGGACAAGTATTAAGAAATATTGAAAATTAACTAATCATTTGTTAAGATATATTTCATTCTATCAAAATACTTTTTTTCGTAAGTTATACCGTTTTACGGAAATCAAAAGTAATTAGAAATAAAATAAGTTAGTTCAATAATGAATAATGAATAATGAATAATGAATAATTAATTATTACCTCTCCTTGAAAACGGATAGGATTGACTAATCATGAAAATTTTTATTGATTATCCCCTATCCAAGGGGAGGCTTTAAACCAAAATTTTTCGGTAAAAAGAGAATTATAACTGCTCAATTCTCAATCTAAGGCAGTATAAAAAATGAGTATTCAATAATTGATAATTGATAATGGATAATTGATAATTACCTCTCCCTAAAAGGGAGAGGATTGACATTTAAGGAAAAAATTTATTCTCTTCCCCTTGAAAGGGGAGGCTTCAAGGCGTGAATAATCTAATTATTTAATTGTTTAATTATTAATTATTTCGGTAACTCAGAACAATAGCGTTTATAAAATCAGTGAATTACGGTTTTTTTTCCTATTCGCACATAATCATAACTCCTGCTCCCTAATGTCTAAAAATCACTATTTTTGTATCTCAAAAGTATATAAATCGCTATAGATTAAGTCAAAATAATCAAAATCAAAGGTAAAAAATGCTAAACAATAATTCATCAAATTCAGCAATTAAAGACAAACCTAAATCTCCAGAAAATATACAAGAAAATACGACAATAGAATTCCATGAGGAGCAGAAAAACACTACTCCTAAATCATCTCATTCTGACAAAAAGAATTTTTCTGTTGTACTTTGGGCAACAGTAATTATTACTACTCTCGGAGTCGGATTTATCGGAGGACAATGGTGGCAGTCTCGTAGCAATGAAACACCAAACCAACCATCAAAACCAGCACCAGGTAGACGACGAAGTATCTTGGTTAAAGCAATACCAATAAAAATTACCTCTCTCCAAGAAACCTCAGAATTTGTGGGAACTATGGAAGCAAAACGCTCTGTCAGAATCAGACCACAAATAGATGGTAGGATAGTAGAAATCTTAGTACAGGAAGGAACTTTCGTCTCTGAGGGGCAGGCGATCGCTAAACTTAAAAGCGATAATGTGGAAGCTAATTTAAGGAGAGCCAAAGCTCACCTCCAGCAAAGTGAAGCTCGTTTAGCACAACTGAGAACAGGGGCAAGACCGGAACAAATTTCAGCAGCTAGAGCGCGTCTCCAACAATCTCAGGCTACTTTGGCTGAACTGAAAAGAGGTACGCGACCAGAACAAATTGCAGCAGCTAAAGCGCGTCTCCAACAATCTCAGGCTACCTTGGCTGAATTGGAGGCGGGTACTCGCGATGAAGAGATTGCTCAGGCAAAAGCAGAATTACAAGAGGCACAAGTACGATTAGAAAATGCCAGATCGGGTAGTCTTTTAGAAGAAATTGCTCAAGCTAAGGCGCAAATAGAAGTACAACAAGCAGAATTAGAATTAGCTAGGGAACAAGTTAGGCGAAACGAAAAATTAAGAGCAGAAGGAGCGATCGCTGAGTTAAGTTTTCAGGAAATTTTTCAGGAGGAGAGAGCAGCTCAGGCAAGGGTAGAGGAAGCAAAAAGACGAGTAACTCAGTTGGAAAGAAATCGAGAGTCTATGATTCAAACTTTAGAAGCAGCATTGGAACAACAAAGGCAGATATTGAGAAGGCTGGAAAATGGTACTCGCCCAGAAGAAATTGCTAGGGCAGAGGCGGAGGTAGCGGAGGTTCGTAGTAATTTGGAGGAGTTGCAAAATGGTACTCGCCCAGAAGAAATTGCGAGGGCAGAGGCAGAGGTAGCAGAGGCTCGTAGTAATTTAGAGGAGTTGCAAAATGGTACTCGCTCTGAAGAAATTGTTCAGGGGCAAGCAGAAGTAGCAGCAGCATTAGCAGAAGTAGAAAGTTGGCAGGCTGAGTTTGAGGATACGGTAGTTGTAGCTCCTTTTGCAGGTTTAATTGGAGATATGATTGTCAAGATAGGAGATTTTGTTAATGATGGTGACACTATGACTACTGTGACGGCAAATCGGGTATTAGATATAAATTTACCAATTCCGTTGGAGCGACGAGGAGATTTACGATTGGGTTTACCTGTGGAGATTAGGAGTCCTGAAGGTAAGGTTTTGGGAATCGGGAAGGTTAGTTTTATTTCTCCTACTGTTAGTGATTCTCAAACTATTTTGGTTAAGGTAGATGTGGATAATAGTGCTGGAAATTTAAAGGATGGTCAGTTTGTGGAAGTTAATGTAATTTGGGAGCAGCGTCAAGCAGTAGTAGTTCCTATGACGGCAGTGGGTTTTGAAGGGGAGACACGGTTTGTGTATTTGTTGGAGGGAGAAGGTGAACAGCAAAAGGCAAGGCGTCAAATAATTGAGTTGGGTTTGGTTCGGGGTGATATGGCTGAGGTGGTATCTGGTTTGGAGTCTGGCGATAGGTTGATTGTTTCGGGTATACAAAGGTTGAATGATGGAGCGGCTGTGAAGGTTTTGAATTCAGGGAAAAGAGAGAAGAAATCATAGGTTTAATACCAATTAGAAAAAAGTTGGCTATAGGAGGGGCGATCGCTCCTAAAATCTGGTTTGTTTGGAAAGGAGCGATCGCTATTTTATGCTTAAATTTTTTCCAGCACAGTATTTTTCTTTTCTTGACTTTGAATTTCATAACGATGAGCTTCACAAATGCTTCCAAAATTCAACCCCTCTAATGCTACATTAACTAAGTTTAGCTTCGGTCCTTGACTTGCCAATTGCTCCAGATTTAACGAGTGACGCTTCATTACTTCCCAGACCACAGGTAGAGGCTGTTCAATGGTTCCAATAGAACAAGCATCGATACCAACAAGACCCATACAGGGATAGATTAAACCATCGTAATTTACAACAAAATTAAACCATTTTGTACAGGGGTTATAGTCTCCCCAAAAGCGTCTTTTACGCTCCCTCAACTTTGGCATCATTTCATATACACACGACTTACGCAGGTACGCTATATATAGTGTATCTTCATGTGTTGAGTAGGTTCGATTCTAGTTCATAGTTTTTGGGGATATATACTATCTTAAATACCAGTCGTTTTCTAGTATAAATCAGAGCATAAATTTTTGGTAAACATTGTTTAATTTTATTAAATAAATTCACCATAGAAATGTAATTGTTAGATAATTTGATTATTGTATAAATGTATAGGTAGTCCTGCATAGTAATGGTGAAGATGTATATTTTTTTTAATTTCTTCCCACACTCCCCACACTTTCCACACTTTCTCTACCATTACTATGCACCACCACCAATGTATAAAATATGGATTTTACCTATGTTGATTACTGTCAATATTTACTCAATTTTCAAACAAACTATACAATCACAAATTTAGCAAATCCGAAGCGAAAATATTAGCCATGATACAATTAATCGCTATTTAAGAATAGCAAATTTAAACTCTCTAGATTTATGGCGAAATGTCAAAGAATAAATTGTGACTGACAAAGAAGGGTATCTAATTTTTGATGATACAGTTATTAACAAGAAATTTTCTGATAAAATTGAAATTGTTCGCAGACAATATAGTGGTATCGGTTCATCAAGTAATTCGAGGTATAGGAGTAGTTAACTGTGTTTATTTCCATCCTCAAAGTGAACAGTGTTGGATAATAGATTATAGAATTTATGACCCAGATACTGACAAAAAAACTAAAATAGATCATGTTGAGGAAATGATTTTTTATGCTGTAAACCATAAAAAACTACCATTTAAAACTGTATTAATGGATAGTTGGTATGCAACACAAAGATTAATGGCCTTGATAGATAATTTAGGGAAAATTTATTATTGTCCATTAAAAATAAATCGTTTAGTCGATGATACTGGTGGTGTAGAAAAATATAAAAATATTGGAGAATTAACTTGGAACGAATCAGAAAAAATATCAGGTAAAATAATTAAGATTAAAGGGTTTCCAAGAGACAAGAAAGTTAAGCTCCATACGGGCAACTATTTCTACCAATAGAACAGAATACATTGTAACTAATGACTTAAGTCAATCTTCGCATTTATGCTGTAGAATTTGAGTCTCTTGCCTAGATGGAAAATTGAAGAATTCCACAGATAAATTAAGCAATTAACAGGTCTAAAATTTTGCCAATGTCGTCTGGGTAAAATTCAAAAAAATCATATTGCTTGTGCGATGTTGGTGTGGAATTTTTTAAAAAGGTTGGCTGTGAAAATAGGAAAAACTATTTATCAAGTTAAGCATGAATTGTTATCAGATTATCTGGTCTCAGAATTGAAATATCCTTCAATTAAAATGAAACTTGTTTAACTTGAATAACTGAAGTTTTTTTTAATTAAAACTCAAGCGATTGCTGACGCAAAGCTCCGCTAACGCACAAAACTATAGTGAAGATCGCCAAAATTACTATACACTATATATAGTGTCTTTGCGTAAGTCCTGACTATATTAGGATTAACTGGCATCGGCAAAAGTACCCTCACTGTAGAATTAATTCAACAAATAAAAGATAAATTTGATTATATAATCTGGCGCAATATTGATAACTACCCCTCCTGTGAATCTCTACAAACAAACATTATTCAATTCTTATCTCAAACAGATTCTCCCTCTCAGAAAAAAGAAAAACTTTCCAATTCTCCAACCATCAACAATCAATTAATAGATTACCTCCGTAAATATCGTTGTTTACTGATTTTTGATAATTTACAAGAAATATTTGCCAGTGGAAAATTAGCTGGTACTTATCTGGAAGAACATGAAAATTATGGTAAATTTTTTCAACAAATAGCCACATCATCCCACCAAAGTTGTTTATTGCTTCTGAGTCAAGAAAAACCCAAAATAGTATCAGCAAATAATTATTATCAGACTTTAAAACTTGATGGTTTAGGAAAGTCAGCAGCAGCAATTTTAGAAAGTAAAAACTTAACAGATAAAGATAAATGGTTAGACTTGATTAATCTCTATGACGGAAATCCCTTATGGTTAAATATTATTGCCGATGCAGTAGAAGATTTATGTGATAGAAATGTCGCTCAATTTTTATCTTGCCCTAGTGTATATTTAGGAGATTTAGAACCGATATTAGAGATAATTTTTCAGCGTTTGTCAGAGCTAGAAAAACAAGTAATATTATGGATAGCAAGTCAAGAAACAGCAGTAAATATTTCCAATACTCCCCCAGACTTTCCACTTTCCCACTCAGATTTCTGGAAAGCAATACAATCATTAAAAAGACGTTCTTTAGTAACAAAAAAAGATAATTTATTTGCTATTTTAGCTGTGATGAAGCAGTATATTATATCGAATTATTTACATTAACTCACTCGAATTATGCAGGATACTAGGCTGATTAAGAAACCGGATTTATGGGAGACAGATATTACTATAGTCAGGCATTTCATATAAACCTGGTTTCTATTTAGGGTTTGCTAATTAAATCTCAAAGGATTGACAGATAAAGCCAAAAGCATTTTTGGGGCGGAAAAAAGTAAAAATTTTTCAGCTTGAGTGACCAAAAAGTTAGGACGGGTGGCAGACAAGAACAGAAAGATACAGCTACAATTATTCCTCCACTTCCTCCACTTCCCACACTTCCCACTTCCCACACTTCCCATACTTCCCACACTGACTACTCCCTACTCCCTACCCAGTTAGAAAACCGAGCTTCTGGTGAAACTCGGTTCTGAGCTGATATTAGATGGGGAGCGATCGCTTTCCCTTATTATAAATTCAATAACCTTTTTCCATGAATAACAGCAGCAACCATTACCACATCACCCTTAACCTTATAAAGGACTCGATAACTATAAGCATAATCTTGTCGATAACTATCATCACCAAACTCCTTGACTACTTCTCCCCCTAAAGGATTATTAATCAAATTTCTAGTGACATTAATTATCCTATGGACTACTGCCGCAGCATAGGAAACAGAGTCACGAGCTATGTAGGAAGCGATCGCATCCACATCATCTATAGCTTTAGAAGACCAAACTACTTTATAACCCATTTACTCAAAAGCCCTTCAGCTTCTTCTTGTGTAATTTTTCTTTCTTTATCAGCTACTTCTAAACCATGAAGAACTTTTTCAATTACATATAAATGATATTGAACATCTTCAAGGGAGCAATTATCTGGCAATTTGCTTAATAGAGATTCTACTTTTTTCTTAGCGGTACTCATAAAGTTCATATTATTAAGTCACTGTTCCTAGGTGTACATGAGCCACTGGACAGCGACATCTGGTGTTTTGCATTTTCGCGCTTTCCAGACATAAAAAAGCGAAAAACACACCTCTTCCCAGAGGAACCCTAAATGTATTAATCATTTTTATTTGTAATTTTGTTATTTTGAAACCAGTAGGTCTCATATAGTTCCTTTAATTTAGATGGTTTCATGTTCCAGCGCCTTTCGCAAAAAAAATAGTTCAGATTATCGCCGACCTTGGCTCTAGATAATAAAATAGGTAATATACCTACTAATAATATAACAATCTGATTGAACTTTTGAAAGAGAATACTATAATTTTGAGTTTTCTACTATCAGTGTAATTACTTATAGTTAGTCATTTATTACTCAATCATCTCTGTCAATTTATATATACTTCTTAAAGACTACTTAGAAATATTCACATAAAAGTTTTACTTTCTATAGATAGAGGGATTGCATAAATGCAGGATGATTTGAATAGTTTTGTAGAATTGGCATCTTGCCTATTCCTGATATTTTCGGGCTGGGCAGGCTCCCAGCCCACTTATATTTATCTTGCCCTTCACCAATGCCAAAGTTTCACCTTCTACAGATAGACTCTCAAATACAATTTAGTAGGATTTAAAGGGATAAGTGATAATTGGTCATCATTAGTTGATGGCCAACTACCCATTCTCAGCTCAAAAGTTTCATATACTATCAAGAGCTTATCAAATAACAGATCAAATAAATAGACTCACTCTAAATTTTCAATTGATCGAGAGGCGACTCAAGAGTATAGCTCTTTAGAGCTGGACTCAAAAATAAGGTCTCAAGTCTCTCCTTGGATAAGGAATGAAAAAAATATTCGATTCAGTATTTCAAGCTTCTAGTTTTAGCCGGAGGTACTGTTAACTGAAATGACCTCCTCCAAATTCTAGGTTTAGGGATAGCAGAAAATTCCCAAAACTGAGGATAATGGTGTTCTGTACACAAAAACCTAGAAATTTTCATAGTTGGCGATCGCCTCTGTCATTTTCTGAATTACTTCTCCCACAGGTATACTTCCCAATTCTCCAGCACTACGAGTCCGAATACTCAAACTATTAGACTCAACTTCCTTAGCACCTAGGACAGCCATCACAGGAATTTTTGCCTTCTCTGCATTCCGAATCAATTTACCCAAACGCTCATTACTTATATCCGCCTCAGCACGAATACCTACTTGACGCATCTGCTCGGCAACCTCTTGAGCAAAAGGCAAAAATTCAGAATTAACTGGTAAAAGTTTAGCCTGGGTGGGAGCCAACCATAGAGGAAAATCTCCTGCATACTCCTCAATTAAAATTCCAATTAACCTTTCGAGGGAACCGAAAGGTGCCCTGTGAATCATCACTGGACGTTTTCTAGTGCCATCTTCTGCTACATATTCTAGATCGAATCGTTCGGGCAAATTATAGTCTACCTGTACAGTCCCTAACTGCCATTCTCGCTCCAAGGCATCCTGGAAAATAAAATCTAATTTTGGACCATAAAATGCAGCTTCACCAATTCCCTCAAAATGCTCCATACCCATTTTTTCCACAGCTCGACGGATTGCACCTTCAGCTTTTTCCCAAGCCTCATCAGAGCCAATATACTTATCTGATTCAGGGTCACGGAAACTTAATCTAGCCTTAAAATTATTTAGTTGTAGATTTTTAAACACAAATAGAGTTAAGTCTACCACACTAAGAAACTCGGCTTCAAGTTGTTCGGGTGTCACAAACAAATGAGAATCATCTTGAGTGAAACCTCGGACTCGCGTTAAACCACCTAACTCCCCAGACTTTTCATGGCGGTAAACAGTGCCAAACTCGGCAAGTCGTATTGGTAACTCCCGATAAGAACGTAATTCATTCTTATAGATTTGGATATGGAAAGGACAGTTCATCGGTTTTAAAACAAAACCCTGTTCCAGAGCTTCTGATTCTTCATCCTCAGCCATCATCGGGAACATATCCTCTTTATACTTTTGCCAATGTCCGGAAGTTTTGAATAAATCTATTCTGGCAATATGGGGAGTATCTACAGGTAAATAACCTCGTTTCTGTTGTTCTTGTTGGAGAAAGTCTTTAAGTGAATTCTTTAACATTGTACCTTTGGGAGTCCAGATAGGTAATCCTGGTCCAACAAGGTCGGAAAACATAAATAGTCCTAATTCTTTACCTAGTTTACGATGGTTTCTTTTGAGAGCTTCTTCTTTACGTCTTTTATATTCAGTTAGTTGTTCTGGAGTTTCCCAAGCAGTACCATAGATACGTTGTAATTGAGCCTTACTTTCATCTCCACGCCAATAAGCACCAGCAACAGTTTCTAAATCAATTGCTTTGGGATTAATTTGTTTTGTACTTTCAATATGAGGACCTGCACATAAATCCCACCACTCTTCACCAAGATGATAAATGGTAATTGGGTCTTCTAAATCTTCAAGAATCTCTAATTTGTAAGGTTCTTTAATTGCTTCAATTCGACTTTTAGCTTCTTCCCGGCTGACTTCTTCTCTAATTACGGGTAAATCGCGCTTAATTATTTTGACCATCTCTTTTTTGATGGCTTTTAGGTCAGCTTCTGTAAATGATTCTGGGGTATCAAAGTCGTAGTAAAAGCCATTTTCAATCCAGGGGCCAATTGTTACCTGAGCTTTGGGAAATAGCTTTTGTACAGCCATTGCCATGACATGGGATGTGGTATGGCGAATTTTTTTGAGAGTTTCTGACTCGCTAGTGCGGGGTAAATGGATTTTTTCTGGTTGTTCAGAAGAAGGATTAGATTCTGAGCTGGACATTAGCTGTTTATTTTGTGGTTTTACTGTTATATATTGTTACAGAGATAGAGGAAGACTGAATTTTAATTAGATTATCATAATTTAGGCGCTTCAATTTCAAAGCGCTATATATATAAGACGTTATAGTTTTTGATTACTATATCTAGTGTTTTTGTCTCAATCGCCATTTTATGGGTATAGAGTCAAACTGAAATTTTAGTTAGGGCTTGCGGATTAACCATCAAAGCATTGAAACATAAAGGCAAGTGCGTTTTTAGGTTGAAAAAAGTGCCAGCTTTTCGGTGTAAAAAGCTCAAAAAGTTAGCATTTTGGGTAGACAAGGGCAGAAAAATCAAGGGACAAAATATCCGACTAAAATATTTTCAATCTAGTCTCAGCCTTTTGCTGATTTTTTAAGTCTACTAATAGCATAAAAATTATAGAAGTTTTGAGGAAAGGAAGGTAAAGCTTAATATTAATCTCTTTGGCTTTTTTCCTGTTACCTAAAATGCTCAAAATTTTCACCTCCAAAATTACAAAAATTATGTAATTAATTAGCTGCTTGTCTTGCTATTTCTAAGCAACTATTATATTTTTCCTGATTATTTTTTACCCACTCTTGAGCATGGCGGAAAATATCTTCTTCTTTGTCTTCAACCTCTTTAATGCGTAAACTTTCTGCACTCATATCTGCCACTGGAATTTGCACTAATTCAAACCACTTTCGAGCAACGGGGTTAGCTTCTAGGAATTTTTTATTAGCTACTATACGCTGTTGAATTATGGGAAAGCCAAAATTTTTTCCATCTAAGGATGTATCTTTTTCAGTCAAATTTCTCATCTCTTTTGGTAAGGATGTAAAAGGAACTTCTAACCAAACTACATCTTTATTTCTTTTTAATTGTGTAGATATCCAATGAGGGTCGTAGGCATAATAAATAATAGATTTTCCCTGCTTGTAGCGACTCATTGCATCTGCCAGGAGAATTTCATATTGTCCTTGATTATGTTCTACTGTATCTTCTAATCCATAAGTTTTGAGGTGATGGTTGATACTAACTCGCAAGACCAACCAGGAGTGCAACCTACTAAATTAGCTTTTCCATCTCCATCTGAGTCAAAAAGTTTGGCTATTTTTGGATCTTTTATTTGACTTTTTTCCTGTTTCCTAAAATTATCAAAATTTTTACTTACCTCCAAAACTCCAAAACTTCTCTAATTAATTAGATGCTTGTTTGGCAGTTTCTAACCAACTATCATATTTTTCCTGATTATTTTTTACCCACTCTTGAGCATGGCGGAAAATATCTTCTTCTTTGTCTTCACCCTCTTTAATGCGTAAACTTTCCCCATTCATATCTTCTATTGGAATTTGAACTAATTCAAACCACTTTCTAGCAACGGGGTTAGCTGCTAAAAATTTTTTGTTAGCAACTATACGCTGTTGAAGTATGGGAAAACCAAGATTTTTTCCATCTAGAGATGTATCTTTTTGAGTTATATTTCCCATCCCTTTTGGTAAGGAGGTGAAAGGTACTTCTAACGAAACTACATCTTCTCCTGGTTTTAAAACTGTAGATATCCAGTGAGGATTATAAGCATAATAAATAATAGATTTTCCTTGCTTGTAGCGACTCATTGCATCTGCCAGGAGAATTTCATATTGTCCTTGATTATGTTCTACTGTATCTTCTAATCCATAAGTTTTGAGGTGATGGTTGATACTAACTCGCAAGACCAACCAGGAGTGCAACCTACTAAATTAGCTTTTCCATCTCCATCTGAGTCAAAAAGTTTGGCTATTTTTGGATCTTTTAATTGTTCAATGTTAGTAATTTTATATTTATCGGCTGTTTTTTTGTCAATATCATATCTTTGTATGCCATCGGGGGTTAAAATTCCAACTGCCTCTAACTTTTCTTTACCACCAGAATTTTCAAAGTATTCATTGTGTTGTGGGTCATAATAAACGGTGCTATACTCTAAATCTCCATTGGCAATGGAAATATAAATGGGAGGATATTCTATTTGTTTTGGTTTTTCTACGTTGTAGCCTAATTTTTCTAGACCTATATTGACAATATAGGTTTGAAATAATTCTTGTATCCAGGTACTATTGGCACTACGAATAGTAACTGTTTGAGAAGTTGGCGTTTGTTGACAGGAAGTGAAAATTATTAATACGCTGGTTAGGATTGCTCCTAAGATAATTTTTAGGGATTTTTGTTTCATTTTCCTTAGATTGAAAAACTTTTAATTTTAATATATAGCAATTCTATCTGATTTGTAACATTTCTCCAGAAATATTATGTCTATACTTGACCTTGAGGTTAATTACTATTCACTAATTATTTAGGATTTATACATAATAGTTTATAAGTTTATAAATTTATAATTTTATAAGTTATATATTTCTAGAAGTTTACTAACAGGTAAGAGGTATTATTTCTCTGGATATTAAAATTAGTTATAGCAATTCCCAAAAAGCGTGAGGTACAAAATTAGTTGATTTTAGGGAGTAGGGAGTAGTAACGTGGGAAAAAGGGAATAGGGGTGCGACCCCGCGGGGTGTGACAGATGCACCTGGTAGCGCACCAAGAAATAAAATAAGAAAAATAACTTTAGCTCACTAACTTGAGAAACACTATATTAATTCTTGCATATTATAGCAGTTTTCCAAAATTTTGACTACAAAACTTATGGTCTTTGCCGTGAGTATAAGTGCCTTCAAGCCAAAATATCTGTACTCTATATTAATGAAAAATACTATAAATAACACAAGATTTATATTTTGTTTTAGGATAATTTCTTGCAGAATGGAGTGTTAAAGATTCAGGTCTGTCGCAATCGGGATCTAGGTTCTCAGAAGCCAACTTCTGGAAATATTTTAGGCTTTGTTAAAAAGCAAACTAGAGTCAAGTCAAAGTATAAGTCAATCAAAACCTCCACTGAGGAATGAGAACAAAATAAAACCGGATAAAATTAATTACGGTCAATAGACCTCTCCAGAAAATAAAATTGCTCTTTATTTAAGACAAGCTAGAGTTGTCAAATTAACTCTCCAAAATCATTTTTCGTATCTTTTTCGTGAAAATATATTCCCTGTTCCCTACTAGCCTCAAAAAATCTATATCTTTTTCGGAGACGTCTAATATATTTCAACGGCAGAAACCAGATTTTCCCGGTCTTATTTAATTTCTGTTCCTAACTCTCTATTGCCTCAACCAGTTGTTAAAAGCAGAACTGTTAAAGATGTTATTTCCTCAATTTGAACACCTTCTTACTAACACGGAAAATCGATAAATAAAAACTTATACCATATTCTCTATGAAGTTGCATTTAATATATAAATGGTAATCATGGGCAAAATGAAGGTTTGAGCGAGAATTATTAAGTGCATTGTTACACAGAAATGGTATGATTTGAAACTTAATCATTTTCTGGATAATTACCGATAGAAGTCAGTTCCGCTCCGGGTTTCATGTCGCGTAGCGAAACAAAAGACTTTCTGCTTTTTATACCTTTAAACTCCTTTATCTTCCCTTTGACTATACTACAAACATATCATCCCCAGGGACATTTCAGGGAAGAGATTTCTTTGAGCAGTCAAAGGCAAGCGATAGAGGTAGCAATGGAGAAAACTATCGCCTGTGATACTCACAACTTCTTATGTCTTTCTCTTTCTCCCACATCTCATACCTTAATCCTTAACTCTAATTTGCTTTATAATGTTTAACTTCGACAGTAGTATGAACATTTCCCCGTGGAAAAAAATCACCTTTAATTTTGACTTCTAAAGGATCGCAAGCTGCTACAAAGTCATCTAAAATTTGATTCACTGATTCTTCATGGGAAATGTAGCGATCGCGATAACTATTGATATACAATTTTATGGCTTTCAACTCTACCACTCGTTCATTGGGAACATATTTTATGTAGATTGTGGCAAAATCTGGATAACCGGAAAAAGGACATTTACAAGTAAATTCTGGTAAATTGATATTTATCTCATAACGTCGTCCGATACGAGGATTTGGAAAAGTAATTAACTCTCCCTCCAATATATTCCGTTCTCCATATTTAAGTTCCTGCATATTTGTATCTTGAGATATTTCATTATTATTCATATAGATTAAGCAAACAAAATCCAACTATTTAGAGATTCAATTTATCTAAGCAAATATTTTTTTTTGATTGTAACTTGACGAATTTCTGTTTTATTGGTCTAATTGCAATAATTATCAATCATAATTATTGAAAAATATCCATCAAATTAATATTACATAGTAACATAATGCAAAATATCAGCACATCTGGTAAAAATGGACCATTATCAGAAAATAACTATTCTCCATCTGTACCTATTTCTTTATATAGAGAAGCTACTGCTGAACTACAAGCAGCTCAAATCAAACTCGAATCTCTCAAAGTTCATAATGAACAGTTAATGCAGCAAAATCAAAAACTGAGAATAGAAATTGAAAAGGTGATTAACTCGGCAGTACAGTTACAAGAAGCTTTAAATGCTGCCCAGTCAGTAACCAAGGTAGCCCAACCACAAATACCTTCTTTTCCTCACTCTCAATCTAGCGTTAATACTGTTAGCTCTAATTATTTAAGTTCTGGTTTTACAGTCGATTCTCCTGAAATATCATCCTCTTCTCCTTCTCTACCATTTACCGATCCTAAACCAACAGAGCCAGATTTTCCAGAACATCTATTTACAGAAGAATCAGACAAAAGTCGCTACAGTAGATTTTCTAGTGCTACACAAGTCTCTAATCTGAATGGAATTTGGTTAGTAGTTGCTGTTTGTCTGATTGTAATTGCTGCATTTGGTGCTGGTTATTGGGTAGTGAGGCCAATTTTAAATCAGCGATAGAACACTATTTAACTTTAATAAATAGATGAAACGTGAAAGGAAAACAGATCTTAAACATACTGTTGAAAAGGTGAACTACCTAAAGCCAAGGCGTTGCACAATCAGGAATGATGAACTCTGAAAGTAGATATTTTTAGGTAATTCTTTTCTTCATATATGTACAGTTTAAAACCTATTATCATTCTTTAATGTGCAACCCCCAACTTCAGTAGTTAGTTGCTAGTTCAACTTGATTTCCACCAAACTTTTAGCATTTTGATTTTTTGTAGCAGTATCTTGGAAAACCATCCCAGGTTCAAACCCGCGCTTCAGCTCTGTCAATTTTATTTGTTTAGCTTGGAGAGCGGTTTCTAGAATCTCTATAGCTTTGTGTGGGTTTCCATGGCCACAAAAGAATAAGTCAGCCGCAAAGTAACCTAACTCCGGCCATGTATGGATGGCAATATGAGATTCTGCCAGTGTTGCTGTTGCCGTCACTCCATGAGGACTAAACTGATGAACACATAAATCTATGAGGGTTGCTCCTCCTGCTGAAATTGCCTCAATTAAAGAGCGACGTATACGTTCTGGGTCGTTGAGTAGCTCTGCGGGAGAATGCCAAGCATCAACGACTAGATGGGTTCCCAATTGTTTCATTCTGCGCGGTTATACCTCCACCCGATAAGGTCTCCAATTTTTTAGTATATCACAAATTTTTTTAATTTGTTAAGTATGAGTAGTTAGGCTTGCTGAATAAAATTCAAACAATGAGCAATCAAGATGAGCGATAAATTTTAATTAGTAAGGCAATGGGGTTAAATAAGGGGAGAAGTTTTCGCTGATCCCAGCTCCGATGTTCCCTATGCTAATGGCTATAACTTTTTTAGTAGATCCTGGTTAATAATCAACCACTTTGTTGAAATCTAGCTTTTTAGGCAAACTACCTGTAGTTGGTTCTAGAAAATATTCTCATACCAAATCTTTTTGTAACGGGACTTTTCCCCTTGATGCACTTCAAAATGTATTATCCAAATTTGGAGCATCTGGTATATCTTGACATTATATTTATAGAGATTTTTCGACAAAACACACAGTCGGTCAATTTCAGCATAAAACCAATGTGTGGGTTGAATAATATGTCTCTCAACTAATCTCATAAATCAAGGAGTTAAAATTATATATGGAGCGGTAGATGGAGTAACTTTTGAGGCTTTTATAGTTAAAGAAGTAGTACCATTACTGTGGAGGGGAGCTTGTATTATTATGGACAATGCTAAAATTCCTAAAAAGGAGAAATGGTGAGAGAAGTTATTGAAGAAGTTGGAGCTAGTCTCTGATTTTTACCGAAATAATTAATAATTAAACGTAAGCATTCAGCGGTCAGCTATCAGCTAGCCTCCTGGGTCGTAACTGCCTCTTGCCTCCTCCGGAGGAGCTGCGCTAACAGAGGAGCTATCCTAGGTCATGCTCCGCAAACGCTTTTCATGTCGCGTTTGCGTTAGCATTCCGTAGGAAAGCGAAACGTTAACAGCTTCATTACCTTTAAAAGAGGAAAAAGTAATAGAGGAAAAAGTAATAAGCGAGATTTCATGCTAATTAAAAGTTACTGTAAAAGTCTATCAGTTAACCTTAAAAGTCTATGGAGCTACATCGTTCATTTTTATTGCGCTCAAGCTGACTGCTAATAGCTGAATGCTTACAATTAAACAATTAAATAATTAGATGATTCAGGTTTAAAGCCTCCTCTTGGATAGGGGAAAAAAGCGGTCGTTTGCGGAGCATTCCGTTAGGATGAGATGCTGAGGAAATCTAGCCATATCCAATCGACCAAGATAATAAATTTTTTCCTTAATGGAAAAGATCATAGACAGGCTAGACGTTGTTGATTGTGAAATGGCACCTGGCGATGCTGTATTCTTTCATGCGAACACGATATATGGTTCTCAAGGAAATAAAACCAGTGATACTTGTATCCTAATGCACTGCGACTATAACACTGTTTCCCACCAGCCAGTTGAAGAAGAAGGTCGAAAATCCCACCCCTACATTCCCCTAGAAAAACTTCCTGATTCTGCTATTAAGAATGGACTTTACAAATCGGGATTTGAGGATCAGACTGGCGATTGGAATTGGTATACATCTGACAGTGTATAGTTAACTGCTAGGGGGGAAATTATGATGTGAAATAATCGCCTAAAATTACTGTAATGCCAAAGTTTTCAGTGCATACAATTTTGCTTTTGACTTTTGAATGCATGAATTTTGACTTCCGTCAAACGGTATAGAAGCATTTGACAAGCAAAGCAATATTTCCTCATAATTATGGTAGTCAAGTCTTTTCGCGCATCAATTTTGAGGAAAAATCATCATCTGAAGGAGTGTTGAATTTTTTGTATTATTTCTCCCCACATCTTCCTTCTTCTCTCTTCCCTCTTACCTCTTACCTCCTGTCTCCTGTCTCCTGTCTCCTGTCTCCTGACTCCTTGCTAAATTTATGAAGATACCTTCAGGGGTTCTATATTCAGGGTCTATACCCATGTATTGGGTTTCCAAGCCTCAATTTGTGCAATTACCTGATGAGCACGATTGAATTTTGCTTTATAACAAGCTTCTCCAATTTGCCACAGATATTTCCAAGCTACTTCAGGACGAGTTTGTAACATATTGTTACTCATTGCTTCTTCGATTGGTATACCTTCTTGAGTGAGAACACCTTCAAAAAGTGCACCAACACCACGATATGTAGGTAGTCCAGAGTCTGCAGATAAACCCGCTCCAGCAATGAAAAGAATAGAATCTGCCTGGAGAATACAATCAGCGACAGCACTCATAACCTTATCCATTCGTCATATTATTGATATATTTACAAAAAACAGCCTTGTAATTTTAGAACATTTCTGGAAATAAACTAAATAATACCAATTTCCTAAAGTCAGACTACACATAACTTGACATCTTGGATTTCAAGCTTAATAGATACTTTTACCGGATAATTAATAATTAAATAATTAAATAATTAAATAATTAAACAGTTTAGGTTAAAAGCCTCCTCTTGGATAGGGGAAAAAATTTATTTTTTCCTGATTAGTCAATCCTCTCCCTAAAAGGAAGAGGTAATTATCCATTATCAATTAATGAAAAGTGTTGTTTAAGTTTATGAAATTGGTATAAGCAGGTAAAAAAAATTAATTGCACAAATAAAATTAACAGGACTTACCCAAAATATCATGTTATACACCAGATATAAGGGCGAACGGTCGTCCGCCACTACTGGATATGGTGGTTATGCGTAAGTTCTGTCTATTTGTGAGTTGAACCATTGGGCATAATTGCTTCTTTTAGACAAACATCCTGAAGACTAGAAAGATTTAAACTAGAACCTATCAAGTTAGCATGACACAAACAAGCTTCTTTTAAATCTGTACTTTTGAGAGATACTAGCAATAAACCTGCGCCATAAAGATTAGCTTTTTGTAAGTTAGCACCTCGCAAGTCAGCTTCCAATAAATTTGCTCCTGAGAGATTAGCAGCTTTCAAGTTAGCTCCCCGTAAGTTAGTCTTACTCAAGTCCGCAGCTCGTAGGTCTGCCTTTTGAAGAATCACACCATTAAGATTGGCATTGCTGAGATTTGCTTCGTGTAGATTAACTCCACTCAAATTTGCCCCACTCAGATTAGCATTACTGAGGTTTGCCCCTTGCAAGTCTGCTCCAGTTAAGTCGGCAGCACAAAGGTTAGCCTCTACCAGAGTTGCTTCTGTTAAATCTGCATTGATTAGCTTTGCACCACTGAGATTTCCTCGTTGTAAATAAGCTCGAATTAAACTTGTCTGATTTAGCAAAGTGCCACTTAGGTCTACTTCAGTCATAATTGCCCGGTTCAAAGTTGCCTGTGTTAAGTCAGCACGGCTAAGGATAGCACGACTCAGAGTAGCTCCTGTTAGATTAGCTTTAGTTAATTTGGAGGAATTTAGTAAACAAGTTCCAACCATGCTTGTGCCAATTAGAATAGCTCTTGTTAAATCAGCTTCTGAGAAAATTGCCCCACTCAGAATTACTCCACTTAAATCAGCTTCAATAAGTGTGGTTTTAGTCAAGCTAGCAGAACTCAAATTAGCTTCAATTAATTTAGCTTGGGATAGATTAGCATGACTAAAATCTGCACCATTTAAGTTAGCTCCAATTAGCTTACTTTTAGCTAAGTAGGAATCTTTTAAATTAGCATTACTTAAATTACTACGATTGAGGTTAGCTTCACCTAAATTAACTGCAATTAGGTTTACTCCCTGAAAATTTCTTTCTCCTTTAGAGTGTCTAACTAATAATTCATTTGCGCTTAAAAGCTCACTGGCATTCATAAAATAAATCTGTTAATTTCTCTGAATTTGTGTTGATATATTCAATTTCCTTTGAACTCCAAAAAATTAAGTTCTAAGGATTCTATTTTGACTTAAGCTTTCAAAATAAATTATGTTTTGTTATTGCTAAACAAAGTTTATCGGCGCAGCCCTAATCTGGGATGTCCTAGATTGCTTATGTGAATAATGATGAGTCTTGGGTTAGAAATATTGTTACCCAATGACTAATTACCAGTTGTTGTATTTACCAAATTAATAGGGTGATGCTGGTGGTATCCTTGCAGTCTAGAGACCCTTGTGTGGCTGCAGGTCTGTTCAGCTAGTGTCACCCCCCTGATAGTTAATGGGAGAACTAGATTGCAAGTTGTTATTTAGCTGCACAATCATAAGGCTACTAGGCTCGTCTGAAGCTGAACCTTGAGTATCTGATGCTTTTATACTGCATTTATTGCCTATATATACTTGATCCATCAGTGCCTAATTTTTGTTGCAATTGGCTGCCCTGTTGATAAAGATCATAGCTGACAATTGACGATTAGACAAATTTTTGTTAAAAGACTTAGTATAAATATTGAATTTAGAAGATTTTTTGACAAAAATATTTTTTTATGATATAAAAAGAATTTTTTGGTAGAAGACCCTACCATAGTCTTTTTATAAGGAGAAATTTTTTACTTTCTGGTGGTGACTAGACAAGGGAGACAAGGGAGAAAAAAGCGTAGATATTAAGAGCTATTTACAGCAAAATTAAGGATAGAGTCTATCTTTTTCAATGGGAAACTGTTTTGATCCCAAATCCGGTTATTATGGACTGATTATGGGGTGAGGTAACGAGTAACGCTCAATAGGCAAAAGAGAGAATCTATAAATCAGCTTTTCGCTCATCGGATTCGGTATGATAGCTCAAAAATTGTCATTGCTACATTTGCATTAAATACTTTTTGATAGATTACTAAATCTTCATAAGTTTTAATTTTCCTTGTTTCTGCTTCCTTATCCACTTTCCCCCTTGTCTTACCCTACTATCCCTTTACAGCGCTTTTCGGTTGAGTATAACAAACTTATTGTTAGGAGTCAGTACAAAAACCCTCGTTCTTGAAATTGTGACTTAATTAAAGATATGATACTTGGGGTTTATTATTGAAAACTGCTATTAGGTAAAAAACCTACCCTTGTCAACCCATCTCTCTCCATTTGTGTTTAAATAGATCCCAAATTGCTTCTACATCAGGTCGTATATTCAGCGTTAATCTTTACATAGTCATAACTAAGGTCACATCCCCAAGCCTTCCCGCTACCAACACCGTCCCCAACTTTGACAGTAATTAATACAGTATCATCCTTGAGATATTCTCCATTTGCCCTTTGCTTCAAATATTCGCTAGCAGCAGCGCGGTCAAAATCTAAAGGTTGCCCATTCTCCATCAGCAAAAAGTCTCCCAACTTTACCTGTAAGCGATCTTGCTCAAACTTCACTCCAGCGCGACCTGCTGCTGCTGCTATTCTTCCCCAGTTAGGGTCGCGACCAAAAATGGCTGACTTCACTAGAGAAGACCCGGCAATTGTTTTGGCAATTTTATTAGCAGATGCTTCGTCAGATGTTCCAATTACTTGAACTTCTATCAAACAAGTTGCTCCCTCTCCATCACGAGCGATCGCTTTGGCCAAATATACACAAACTTCTGTCAACATTGCCTCCAATTTTTCCGCCTCTGCTCCTATATTCGTAATAGCAGATGTGCGAGACTGACCATTTGCCAAAGCAATTACTGTATCATTGGTACTCGTATCCCCATCAACAGTAATTTGATTAAAACTGCGATTAACTGCTCTGGTTAACATCTCTTGCCATAATGGAGGAGAAACCGCTGCATCACAGGTAACAAATGATAACATTGTTGCCATATTAGGATGAATCATTCCAGAACCTTTGGCAATGCCACCAATACGCACTGGGCGATCGCCCATCATAGTTTCTAAAGCTATTGATTTTGTCACTAAGTCTGTGGTGACAATAGCTTTTGCTGCTGCTTCTCCACCTTCTGGGGAAACTGTAGAGACTAACTGAGGAATTGCTGCTTTGAGGGCATCCATTTTAATTCGTTGACCAATGACTCCCGTTGAAGCTAGTAAAATTGACTCTGGGGAAATGTTGAGCGCTTTACCCAATGCTTCCGCACTTTCCAAAGCATCTTGCCAACCTAAATGTCCTGTAGCAGCATTTGCTTGGCCAGCATTACATAAAATTGCTCTAGCACTTGGTTTATCTTCTAAACGTTGGCGACAATAATCTACGCAAGCTGCCCTTACTTGAGTTGTTGTAAAGACTCCAGCAGCGATCGCATCTACATCTGACAAAATTAGGGCTAAATCTGCTGCTCCGGAGGGCTTTAACCCTGCAATTATGCCTGTTGCCCGATATCCCTTGGGAGCTGTTACTCCACCAGTTATTACTTGCCAGTCTGACATTTTTCTTTCCTTGATTTTATGATTTTGCTGCCTGCTGATTATATCAATGACTTAGGGGGTAACTGTGTGAAATTTCATCATAAATCTAGATTTTCAGGAATTATGCCTGTTGCCCGATATCCCTTGGGAACTGTTACTCCACCAGTTATTACTTGCCAGTCTGACATTTTTCTTTCCTTGATTTTATGATTTTGCTGCCTGCTGATTATATCAATGACTTAGGGGGTAACTGTGTGAAATTTCATCATAAATCTAGATTTTCAGGCAGGAAAAAAATTACGGCATTTTGCAACTTGGTGAGGTAGAGTTTAGCATTAGTATATTTTCCCTACTCCCTACTACCCCAGATTTTGTAACCCATTAACTGGAAAACTGCTTTAGTTGAGCTGGTTTTTCTGCTTTGTGTCTCAAAAGATACGATGGGTATTCAACTAGATTCTAGATAATACGTATCACTTACTATCTAGCAGTTTTTTCAATCTCTATCCACTACCTATCAAAAGTTGAGAATGATAGTTTGATTATGGCTAATACAGCTTATTCCATGTAATTGTGGTACAGTAATTTGAGTAGTTGAGTCTCTAAAAAATGAAATCTTATTCTCTTCAATTCGGTGAAAAAATAGTTAAAGCTGATGAACATTGTCATACCTCAATTCGGAAAGTAGCTATTCGATTTAATGTGAGTAAAACCTTCGTCCAGAAACTATTGAAACAAAAAAAAGAGACTGGTCATATTTTACCTCAAACTTCTGGTGGCCATATAAAAATTTTGTTACACCCTCACAGAGCTAAATTAATGGAAATCCTGGAAAAATACCCCGATTATACTTTGTCAGAATACTTTGAATATTGGCGAATATATTATCAGCAGTCTGTTAGTCCAAGTATGATGTGTCGTGAACTCCAAAAATGCAATTTGACCATAAAAAAAACCATACGCAGCAGCCATTCAGCTACTGAAATACTCCAAATTTTGAGGTGTGAGTATTGGCAGAAAGTAAAAAATATAGAGGCTGAAAACTTGGTTTTATTGGATGAAATGGGTGTTTTATTGTGGTTAACATGAAGTCATGCAGGTTCCTACTCTGGTAGTGGAGTCTATGATTTTTCACCATTTTATCGAGGGCTAAAAATCACAGTTTTTGGAGCAATTCGTCTCACAAAATTCGTAGGATTAATGACACTTAATGGCTCAATAGATGGGATTTGCATTTCAAGTTTTTGTAGAACATTTTTTAATTCCTAACTTATGGGAGGGAACAGTAGTAGTAATGGATATATGAGCTGCTCATAAGTTAAAAATAATCGAACCATTAATTCAATTCATTTGGGGCAAGTGTAGTGAATTTATCACCCTACTCACCGGACTTTAATCCCATAGAATTATGCCCAACTTTTTGGCGTCGGTTTAAACCTAGCACGGCTCAAGCTTTAACCCACATTCCGCAGATCTCAATATATCTTTATATCTCTTTACACTTGCAAAATTCTTCAAACGATAAAAGGTTCTTACAGAGATTGCGATCGCTAATTTTCCTAGTTTTATGAGAATTTTAGTAATAAATATTTACATTCAAGGATTTTACACCTAATAGCTGAAACACTTATTGGCTAAGACTTACAAGCAAAATATAAATTTTACTTATCAATTAAATGTTAAGAAGTGCGGAATGTGGGCTTTAAGTTAATCTACAATCATTGGAGGCAGGTCTCGCTGCACTTTGCTAGTGACATACATACCAATATGCACAACTGGGAAAGACTGAACCTTATTAGACGCATCTGAACCAATTATACATCTCCGATAATCTACCTGAAACTACTATAAAAAGGTTGTTAAATTCTAATTTCCGGAGAAGTCTATTGTATATCCATTATCAATATAATCATCCTTTGACTATCGTTGCTTGGGAAGTCCTAAAATTTTTGCTCCCTTGAGACTTTACCTTGATTTCGATATTTGGTGGTGGTGCATAGTAATGGTAAAGGAAGCATCGGGAGTGTAGGGAGATGGGGAGTGTCGGAGAAATTAAAAAATATATATCCTCACCATTACCATGCAGGACTACCCGATATTTTATAGATTTTTACTTATCCCAAAAAAATAAATCATGCAAAAGGTAGAAGGTAAAGCTTCTACCTGTCCTGAAATACACGATTATCGGGAAATTGTGGTACATTTAGCTCATGGCAGCACGACTACGGTCATAAGTAGTGACAAAACTAGGATGGGGTTTTCCTTGAATATTGCCCCAATAGTTATCTGCTTCTACACCTACTTCAGTTGCCATACGGTTTACCATAGACTGTTGACGATTTTTAATTAGATTGTGATGACGCATCATTAATGCACGAGCTTGATTTTCTACATCCATTGTTGATTTTTCCTATTGCTAACTTTTGCTTTTGATAATTTTTTTGACGTTTGATAATACTCTAACTCATAGAAGCATGACTACGATCATAAGTAGTGACAAAACTAGGATAGGGTTTTCCTTGAATATTGCCCCAATAGTTATCTGCTTCTACACCTACTTCGCTTGCAGTACGGTTTAGCATAGACTGTTGACGATTTTTAATCAGGTTGTGATGACGCATCATTAATGCACGAGCTTGATTTTCTACATTCATTGTTTTAATTCTCCTTTTTGATTAAATTTTGTTTGTTAAAGATGAAATTTGATTCCAAAACAGGAAGCAAATTAGCTCATGGAAGCACGACTGCGCTCATAATTTTTTCTAAAGGTAGGCTGTACTTTTCCTTGAATATGACCCCAGTAATGACTATTTTCTAATCCCACTTCAGATATGGCTCTGTTTAGCATTGACTGCTGACGATTTTTGACTAGATGGTGGTGACGGATCATTAAAGAACGTGCTTGAGGTTCAGTAAACATACTTAACTTTCTCCTTTGATTGTTTGACTAATATTTGGGTTGCTTTTTTTCTTTACATTTTTATATTAACAGAAATTTCTGTATCTGTTGTTACTAAATAGTTTTTTGTAATAAATATTTACAGTGTTTTTAATAATTGAGATGATTAATAAAAGCGATCAAATTCATTAAAAACTAGAAAAGACAAGGGATAAAAGTCAATCATAAGGAGTCAAACACTATGATTAAACCTAAAAAATGTCGGAAGGAAGTTAGCCAGCGCCAGCTCGTTTTAACGGCTGGTTGAATAACGACACGGGGGTAATAAAGCGGAGTAAAAGTCTGCTATACTAGAGAAATAAGGAACAAGGTTTGTCGCCATGACCTTTAGCTAGTGCGGTGAAGTTCCGGTAGACAGTTAATGGGGAATTAATTTCCTACGACGGCTCAAAGCAAGTAGGCAGCTAGAGCAGCGAGAAGATTGCTCCAAAACCGCCGAGTCAAACCACTCTCGAAAGCTAACAAAAAAAAGTCAACTCACAGCTAGATTTGGGTCTATGTCGAGGGAGTAGTCTAGAAATCTGTTGACAGGCTTTAAGCAAATGTGGATTGATTCCCTAAGCGGTGGATTTGACCACAGAATCCAGGGTGTTTCAACCCCTGGAGATGTTAATCACATTCCATAGGTCAGCTTGTAACATTAAAAGTAGTATAAAAATCGGTAACTGGTTAAGTATTTATACTATATAGCTCGTATTCATTAACCTTTCGGTTGTGCATCAGTAAAATGTGGGATTCGTCAAGTAGGGCTGGCAAATCTAATCTAAAAGCACTGATATATAGTGATATATAAAGTTTTTAGGATTTTTGTCGGGAAAAAAGTCCAAAGAATTTAGCCTTTAAGACCAAAAAGTTAGGACGAAAGGCAGACACTTCCCAGAAAGATACAGGTAAAATTATGGCGTTGCTGAGTGGTAATGATTTTTGGATTAAGTATCAACGCTAAAAATCTGTTTTTCAATTTTACCTCTAGCTACTTACCATTACATTTCAGCAACGCCAAAATTATTCCTTCTACTTTCAAACATCTCCCTACCCAGACCTCCCCACACTTCCCACACTTCCTTGACACACTACCGACCTTTCTTATTGGTCAAATTATCTGGAAAATCTTAAGCATAAATACTTAATTATTTACTCCTATTGACCACAATTATTTTTTCCTGACTCCTTTAGGGGCGTTTTGCTCTGCAACATGTTTGGGCAGCATTTCGTAGGAAAAAGCGGAAGCTTTGCATCAGCAAATGACGATTCGCCCCTAGAACTCCTGAGTCATGATTTTTTATACTACGTTTTGAAGTTCGGAATGTAGGATTAAAGATTAAAAAAACTCCCCTGGAAATAAAGAGGAGCAAAGAAAAAAATATTGTTAACTGTCTTGAGTGGGTCTTATACCAATTTTCTTAAGTATGGCTACACATCATAATTTCAAAAATCAAACATATAATCTGGCAGGAGACAACCAGTGTAGCCTAAGTTTATGAAATTGGTCTTATACTAAGGGTGAAAAAAGAATGTTACAAATAAGCTTGAGTGAAAAGGGCTTTATTTTAATAGCCTTCTCCTGACGGAGAGGTTGCGGGAATGGCTGGAAGTTAGGAGTTAGGAGATAGATTATTGTTGGTTTTTGGGGTGAAGACTGGCTGTAAGCCTTATGAGGTAAAACATCCCCACCGTCTGCACTGTGTCTACAATTAGTTAGGGTCGAATCCTCAAAAAATTGATTCTTTCTCCAAAATTGCTATCTCCTAAGTCCTTCTTCAATGTTTCTGTGACTAAAAATAGAAGATGAACACAAAAAATGCTGAAATTTTATTCCTCCTGACTTTTAAGCAGCAGCCTAACTATTTATACCAAAAATTTATCACGCCTGGTATTGTATTATGTTGGCTTAGGGTTTATGCAGGACATGGGGACCTTAGAATTATGCACTTGGTGTCTGAATTTTATTTTTTGACTGAAGAAAGTGGCCTGTAAACTCGATAGTTAATTTGAGGAAAAATATTGTCGATCGCCTCAACCTTTTCCAACCAACCAGAATCAATCTTTCTCTCTAAAATCTCTTCATAAAGCTTAGTAAAACGCCTCAAATGCGATCGTGTCCTTCGCACGGCATAAGGAACCATAGTACCCGTACTCATAATAAACGCCCAGTCAGAAGATTGAGCCAGTAATAATTCTCGGCCTGCCTGATTTAAGGCCCGCACCTCCAGCTCATCTTGTGTTTCCCATTGCCCCAACTCAACCATTCGTTCTGTAGCCTGATGCAAATGAGGATAAATCCAAGAATTAGTATGATTAAGCCAATATTCATGGAAACCCTTATATCCCCAACTCGACTGTGCTGGAAGACAAACTTGATGTTCGGTATGTTTATGTAAATAATCTGCCAAATGAGTCATCCTATAAGTGCTTTGGTCATACCAAGTTTTGCGGAATAGGAAATCCAAAAACCAAGGCCCTTCATACCACCAGTGACCAAATAACTCAGCATCGTAGGGAGAAACAATAATGGGGAGTCGCTCCATGAGATGGTATAAATGCTCAACCTGGCGTTCCCGATTAAACATAAAATTACCAGCATGTTCTGCTGCTTTTTCTCTAGACCAGTAAGGGTCATAGAGTTGTTTATCTCCTAATCCCAAGCCACGACCTGTGATTTTATGATATTTAATGCCTGTATTCTTCCGCTGGCCATTAGGCATAATATAAGGCTTAATATATTCATATTCTGCTTCCCAGCCTAAATCTTTATAAAACTCTCTATATTCTGGATCTCCTGGATATCCTACTTGGGAAGACCAAACCTGTTGAGAAGATTCATGGTCCCTAGAAAAAACAGCTACTCCTGTTTCTGTAAAAATAGGGGCATAACTGCCAAATCTAGGTCTAGGTCGAGCATAAAGTACACCGTGGCTATCTGTGAGGAAGTAACGTATACCAGCATCAGCGAGCAATCGCTCTAAACCTTCATAATAGGCACATTCTGGCACCCAAATACCTCTGGGGCGACGGCCAAAGTTTTCTTCATAATGTTGACAAGCAACTTCTATTTGCGCCCAGACTGCCTCCGGGTACATTTTCATCAATGGGAAGTAACCGTGGGTAGCGCCACAGGTCATAATTTCTAGGTTATTGGTGTCTTGAAACTGCTTAAATGCAGTAATTAAGTCACGATCATAACGTTCCCAGAGTTTTCGAACATTGTTGAAGTGAGTGGCGTAATGTTCTGCGAGGTAGCGGATATGACCGTTGTGGATATTGTGGTCAATTTCCTTTTCTGCTAATTCTTCAAGTAAGCTTAAGTGGTGTTCATAGCGATCTTGTAGTAGAGGGTCTCGCAGCATGGCCACCAAAGGTGGTGTGATACTCATGGTCAATTTAAAGTCCACACCATCTCGCTTTAACCCCTCAAACATTTGGATTAGGGGGACATAGGTTTCGGTAATTGCTTCAAATAGCCACTCTTCTTCTAAAACATAATCACTTTCTGGATGTCGTACAAAGGGGAGATGGGCATGAAGAACAAAGGCGAGGTAGCCAATAGCCATAATATCTTAATAGGTAATAAAGTAGGGTGAACTAAATTGAAATCGAAAAAAATTATAATATTTTCTTTAAGATTGTAAGGGCAAAGGGGTACAAAAGTTAATTCTATTTTCAGTCGGGAATTGGGGAATGGAGAGTAGGGAATTAGGGGAGTGAGGGAGAAGCGCAAGTTAATATAGATGGGAGTAGGAGAGAAATTGAAATACATCCCTTTTCTTTCTCTTCGGCAGTAAAGACTTGAGATTTTATTTATAACAATAATTATCAATTATCCAGACATAATTAAGTAGTGAAAGTCAACTTCTAATTTTTATTGGGGTCTAGACAAGATATGGGCAAAATAGGACACAATGTCAACTTTTGTAAAGTTTTATGAAAGCTATAGTTCAATAGTCTCTTGAAGTTCTCTTCAATTCTTGTGACAAATGACTTGATTTTAGCGTCGCCAGTTTCTATCACCCCTCTGGGCACATCTAATCTAGATAATAGAATATAATAAAGTGTAATTATTGCTGTCTGAGGCTTTCTTATTGCTGGCCGCTACATTTATAGTATCTCCTCTAAATTCTTCATTCTTCAGGGTTTCACAAATGCTTTACAGAATACAAATCTAAAGCTTACTTAACCAAAAGTGAGCTTCTTGTCAGCTCAATACCTATTGAACCGAGTGAATTAAGAGATGATAAAAATTGAAATTCAAGGCCAAGAAGCTGTTCTAGCTACTGAGCAAATGCTAGCAATTGATGGACTCCAAGGTAGCTATGAAACAATTAACGAGATTGAGAGAGAAGGAACCTTAGCAATCATTGCCACAATAGTTGGTATAGTTGGCGGTAGTTTAACCCTACATTCTGCACGACAAAATGTAGTACACAAAGAGGGGAAAACTTGAGTAAGTATTTAGACTTATAGTATGGTGTAGGAGGCGATATAGCTACCGCTAGGCTCCGCCAACGCAAATCCACCCTAATTTTTTCTGGAGTGATTAGGTTCAAAAGCTTATCCCAAAGGTTTTTTAACTTGCTTGTAACTCCTGCCATATTCCATTAATGCCTTTGAGAATGATATCAGTTACCGGAAGTCACCCATAGATATCTTCAAAAATTACCAAAGTCCCTCTATTACTTGACCGATCACATCTTAATAATTGCCAAGCGCTGTCATTTTACACTATTATTTTGATGATTTTTGTATTTTGATGATTTTTGCACTCTATCTGTTTTCATCTCCAATGTCTCAACTGAGTAGATAGTATCTTTGACAACTTGGAGGAAAAAACTTTAATAATTCTAAACGCTCATAAGTTAGATTAGATATGCTCTTAACTCCAGAATTAATCAATAAATGAATCGACTGAAAACATTGAAATATCCAACGTAATGTCGGTCGATTTGTCGGACGACAACTGATTTTCTTATCAGGTTGTCGGACTGGGTATTCATGGGAGCCATCTACTTCTTCGATGGCTGAAACATCTATTCCTTCAATAGCTGAAAATTTAGTGAAAAAAGGTTTTAAAGCAGTTTTGGGGTGGGGTGATCGGGTACTAGATACTAGCCCCATAGCGACTGCAAAAATACTTTATCAGAACTTGTCATCAGGTAACAGAGTAACTGAAGCTTTGGCTAAAACTTATCGGGAACTAATTCAAACAGATCCAAAAGGTTGGCACTTGTTGCGATTATATGTACAAGGAAACTTACCGGGAGCATTAGTAACAACATTGGGAAAGCCTGGACGGAAACCACCGCGTTACGAAATAACGACTCCACCTGTAAAAAATTGTTATCCTCAGCTAAAAAAATGTATACAAACCCTCAAGAAAGGTAGTAAAAAAGGTGTCTTGATTTTAGGATAAAGTGCTGTTGCTTCCTCGTTTAGCGATGGACTATGTGAACGTTTACAGAACTATAAAATTGTTAAATTGAATGCACAAATTTCTGAATCATAATTTGTTAATTAACTAGCAAATAAATTGAGAAATTCATCTCAGCGTAATGCACTTCAAGATAATAATAAACTCAGATATTCATTGAGAGATTTATTTAAATAACTAAAGGAAACTGGATAAAAACCTTTTATTTTTGTCTTTAATGACTTTCAATACAATCTAGAACCTAAAAAAGATAAATATATTATAACACTAGAAGCAATAGATATCTTGGATGGTTTAATGTGGGCAATTAAACAAGCAGGCTCAAGAGAACGAGTTATTATTACTTGTAATCAGGATCATTTTTCACCTCTCAAGTTCTAATCCTTTAGAACTATCAAATACCAAATTCCTATTTAATGATATAGCAATCCCAAATAGGTTGTGACAAATTTTATAATAGTTAATTTAAACTGAAAGCCTTATACCATTTATCCATGAAGTTGCGCTTAATAAAAGATAACAGCTATTAGTAAAATTCAGGTCTGGGTAAGAATTATTAAGCGCATTGTTACAGAGAAATGGTATTAGAAATTATGAATTATGAATTATGAATTATGAATTATGACTCCTGTACGGGTGATTCGCGAATCACCCCTACCACCAAAATATTACAAGTAAAATAGGATTGTTATAGTCATAAGTCACATTTTATAGTAAAAAAAGTCGGTCTATGCTTCAGCAATAATATCCAAACTATAAAGAGGGGAGTAGGGGAGAAGCAAACATCAAGCTTGTATCTAAAACTCAGGGCAATAGCTGATAGCTGACGGCTGAATGCTTACATAATAATTATTTGTAAGGATATATGGAACCGTCAGGTAAAATAGCACCTTTTAGTTGGGCATCGATAAAGCTAGCATTGCTAATATCAGTGTCTCGTAAGTCTGCCCCTCTTAAATCAGCATTCCAAAAAACAGCCTCTGTTAAATCAGCCCCGCGTAAATTGGCCTTCTGAAGATTTGCTCCCCAAAAGTTAGCTGATTTGAGGATAGACCTCTGTAGGTTAGCTTCTTGTAAGTTGGCACTATCGAATTCTGCTCCTGTTAAATCTGTATTGGTAAAATTGGCTTTTTCAAGATTTGTATTAGAGAAGTCAGCATTCTCTAATACGGAGCCAGTTACGTTCATTTTCTTATAATTAGAATTACTGAGATTTATATTGGAAAGGTTGCAGTAAAAACATTCTTTTGATCGTTTTAAAGTTCGTGCTTGCCACTTTGTATATGCTACTACAGGTGTGGCAAAAGCTAGTGAAACTAATAGAGTTATCGTTAATATTTTGAGTTTCATTAGATCGTTTCTGGATAAGAGCGTGATAGAATTACGTTCCTAGACGCGCGTTTCATGTCGCGTTTCATGTCGCGAAGCGAAAGCGAAAGCGAAACAAAAAATTTTCTCCTCCTTTTCCTCCTGATACCTTTTTTTTTCGCCTCTTCAGATCCCTCCTGACTCGGTTTGACTGACTGCTCCTTAATTATTATAACTATTAAACCGGACATGATATTAGAGCAGTTTTCGAGTCTTGGAGGTACAAAGTTTTAGGACTTTAGGGAAGAGGGAAAGGATGTTATAGCAGTAAGTTTTTTGGTGAGGACAATAAATTTTTGTTTAAAGGGAACAGGTAAAGATATATTAATCAGGACTTACGCAAATAAACCCGGTTGCTACGAGAAATCATTGATTTTAACAATAGACATCTCCGGAAAAGAGGGAGTAGGGAGTAGGGAGTAGGGAGTAGGGGGAAAGAATTGATGATTTATGCCCGATAATTGATTTAATTTTTAATTATCGGAGATGTCTAATAGAGATCTAGGAAAAAACCTGGTTTCTGGTTTCCCCTGCGTAAGTCATATTAATATTAAATCCTGTAGCATTGTTATAGTTACTTAGGATTCAGGAGGAGAGACTATTCGATAAATTTGGAGGTTATGGCGATGGGATAATTTTTTGATACCTAATTAAACCATCATATTACATAATGTCCGTTGATATCGCTCCTGTAAAAGCTTGGGAAATATCTACCCAGCGTTTAAGTTTTTTCGTCCTATTTAAGTCTTCTTCCCTTTTCCTTATTCCTTACCATTAATTTATAATACCGATGCTACCAGAGATGATATCACATTCTACTTCACCATCCTTAAAAGTCTGTCATTCTTGATGAAGACAGTTCCGAAATTATCGATAGCTGCAATTATAATTGTTGTAAGGACGTTCCATGGAGCATCCCTACAAATGATTCTCTAAATATTAGGTAATTGTCATCCAATTGACATCCTCCGGACGTTGCGCAACTACGACAACGCGAGATTCCTAATCATCCCGCTCTTAAGGCTTTATGCTGCCTCTTTACAGAGGATATGCACAATTCAAGTCGCTCGGCGAAACAATGCACCTGCCTCCAAGGTCAAGCCTCTTTTTGGTCTAAAGGCGCGCTCCTAAAGACTTCCCAGCACGGTATTGGGGGTCTCCCCCATGAGCAACTGGCTCTGACACTGCTATCCCAGCAGCCTTAATATAACTACTATAGCACACGCTATGGGAAAACCACAACATTAATGGGTTTTCCCATACAACGCTCTCCCCCTTTCAAAAGAGGGTTAGGGGGGATGGAGAGCGCCGGTCTTCAAGCAAAGTTGAGATAACTTCAGAACCTTGAGGGAGAAAAACGCCACAGCTTAATTGTGTCATCAAAACTGCCACTTATTAAAGTTTTGCCTTGAGGATCGAATGTTAAATTTACCCAAGCGGAATGTCCTTTGAGAGTTCCCATTAAACCACCTGTATGAATTTGCCAGAGTTTAATTGTACCCCCAAAATCTCCACTAGCCAAGGTGTTACCATCAGGGCTAAACTCAAGAGATTGCACTTTTTCCGAATGACCTATTAAAGTACGTCGAGGACGTGTACTTATTCGTCGGCGATAAATATTTAGATCCCAAAGTTTAATCGTATTATCCCAGCTACCACTAGCTAAGGTATTACCATCAGGGCTAATAGCTACAGACCATACAGGTCCACTATGACCCTTCAGTGTGCGTAGTAGTCTACCATAACGCCAATTCCATATTTTGACAGTACCATCATTGCTACCACTAGCTAAGGTTTGACCATTAGGACTGAAGACAACAGATTGCACTTCATCTAAATGCCCATAAAGAGTATACAATAGTAAACCACTATTAATATCCCAAATTTTAATGGTTTTATCTTTGCTGACACTAGCGATTGTATTGCCATCAGGACTAATAGCGACAGAGAAAACATCTTTCAGATGACCGTACAAGGTATTTTTCAATCTACCAGTGTAAAGATCCCAAATTTTGATTGTACTGTCACCACTAGCACTAACTAAGGTGCGACTGTCTGGAGTAATAGCAACAGACCATATAGGTCCGTCATGTCCTGATAATATACCTAAATTTTGCCCACTGCGCAAATGTAACAGTTGAATACTCCCATCTGTACTGCCACTGGCAACAATACGACCATCTGGGCTGGTTGCGATCGACCAAACCGGACCTGAAGTTGTTGCTAAAGTTCGGAGTGGGGAAAGGTCTAGTATTCCTGTAGATGGTGGTAGTGGGGGTAGCTTAGTTGTGTACTCATCTGTTTTAGGTTGAGATAAATCTGGCTTTAACTCAGGAAGAGTACTATTTCCTGATGATGAAGATAATGATGGCTGAGGTTTGGGAGATGGTACGCGAGAACTAATAACTAATGATAATAGAGCGATCGCTGCTGCTCCCCAAACAGTTACACTCCACTTTGATTTTTGCAGGATGACATCTACTGGTGTTGGTCCGTACTTGATATCTTTAATAATTTGTGCTGCAGACTGATACCGTTGACGATGGTCTCGTTGTACCATTTTATCTAATATGCGACCAAGATGGCGACTAATGGGATTTTTCAAATAGTCTCGCCACACCCACTTATCTGCTTTGATATCAAATAGTTCAAATGGTGAAACCATTGTTAATAGATGCAGACAAGTTGCACCTAAACTATATATGTCACTGTTGGGATAGATTTTCCCCTGTGTTTGTTCTGGAGCAGCATATTCAGCAGAACCATTAATACTGCCTATTGATAACAAGTCTCCATTAGCAGAAATGGTAACACCAAAATCAACTAAGACAAATTCTGGAATACTTGTGCCTGGTTTTGTCCGACAAATGATATTTTCTGGTTTAATATCTCCGTGAATCAGGTGATGGTCGTGGATAAATTCCAACACTCGTAACAACTGATGCAATATTTGCCAAATTTTATTTTCACTAAAGACACCATCTTCTATGAGTTCTGTGGCCAGGTTTCGGCCTTCAATATATTCTTGTACTAAATAACGGTGGCCATCATGTTCTACAGATGCTAATAGCTCTGGAATTTGGGGATGTTTACCGATTTTATCTAGCTGTACTGGGTCACAGCTAAATGTCGGGACAATTTCTTGACCCTGAAAAATTAGGTCTTTTCTATCGTCTAGGTTGACAAACTCTTTGATAATACAAGGTGGTTTAGAAGGTTTGTCTTGGTCAATAGCTAGAAATGTACGGCTCCAGACACTTTCACCTAAAGGTTTAATGGTCTGGTAGCGTTGTTTGAGTATAGGTGGACAATTGGTATGATTCCCTATTGTCTCATTTTGGCTGACAATTTGCTTGTCAGCATCTTCCGGATTCTGGTTGTGAGGATTGATGCGATGATTCATAATCAGCAATCAATTAGCATATTTTTTCTATATTGACACTCCCCGCACCTATTGGCGAGGGGATTCTTGGCTCAATGACTTGCCATCACCTAGCAGGATTTCTCCAACTAAGCCAGAGGGCGTGTCTCCCCAAGCGTAAGTTCCGGTATGCCCTACCGTACTGAGCGCTTTTTTTAGGATGTTTTTGGCGGCATTAACATCTCTATCTTCTATATAGCCACAATGAAGACAAACATGAGTTCTCACAGATAGAGACTTTTTGACAACTTCCCCACACTTAGAACAATTCTGACTTGTATAGTTAGGTGGTACTGCTACTGTTACTTTTCCATACTTTGCACCAAAATACTCTAACCAGCTACGGAAAGTTGACCATGCAACATCACTAATTGATTTAGCTAGATGAGGATTCCTTACCATGCCTTTAATATTTAAGTCTTCATAAGCCACCAAATCGTGAGAATGGATTACGCAATATGCAACTCTCTTTGCATATTCTCTACGTTGCCTACTTACTCTTAAATGCTTCCGTGCATATCTATTTCTAGCTTTATGGTAGTTGTTTGACTGCGGTTTTGCGCCTTTTCTGTACTTCTTAGATTTTTGATAATTTGCCTTGTTTAACTGCCTTTCAGACTTTCTGTAAAACTGGGGGTTTTCTATAGTGTTGCCATTACTGTCAGCCAAGAAATATTTAATTCCTACATCTAAACCTGCTGCTTTTCCTGTTGGTTGAGTCTCAATTTTTAAATCTATTTGAATAGCAAATTGAGCATAATAACCATCAGCACGTTTAATCAACCTTACTCGTTTTATTTGGTTGAGTTGATAATAGTTTAAATCATAAGTACCTTTCAATTTTAAAGTACCTATATTTTTATTGTCTGAAAAAGTAATTGCTTTCCTATTCTCTGATAACTTCCATCCAGAAGTCTTATATTCTACAGATCGACAATGCTTTTTAAATTTAGGATAACCCTTTTTTCCTTTTATTTTTTTCTTGCAGTTGTCGTAAAATCTAGATATTGCAGACCACGCTCTTTCCGCAGCCGATTGTCGAGCCATTGAATTGAGTTTCTTAGCAAATTTAAACTCTTTAGCCAATATTTTGCAATATTTGTTCAGGTCATATTTACTCACACCTTTATTATCCATCCAGTACCTCAAGCATTTATTTTGGATAAATTGCGATGTCCTAATTGCCTCATTTATTGCACGATATTGAACGTATGCAGCTTTTACTTTAAACTCATAAATTATCATGGCCCAAGCAAACATTAATGTTCAAATTATGCCAACTATGATAGCATAATTCAATAGAATGTCAAGAAAAAATGAGGTATTTTTACAAGGAATGAAGTCGCCCGTTCGCTTTTCATCCGCGTTTTTTAAAACGTGGTTTTCAAGTTCTCGTCCCCCCTCAATAATATTTTTTAGATTTTGGCTACAAATGGGAGAAACTCCACACCATTTGCAAAGAATAATCTAGGAAAAGGCAAAATCAGTGTGGGATAAATCCCGGTTTTAACTATCCACTCTAACTTGATTTTCCTATATATTTTTTTTTACACAGAATATAGTTACACCACCACAACTAGCAATAAAAAAAGGGGCTTTGGTAATGGGTGGCTATAATTGTTCCTGCATTTACTATGCAGGACTACTAAAAAAAGAACTATAGCAATCCTATTTTATTCGTGTCAAAAATCTTACTGCTTTTTAGGGAACACTTAACTGGTAAGAGTTTTAGTTTTTTTATTTATTTTTTGATTTGTCACGAACTATTTAGGATTGCTATATTGCATAGCACAGGTTTTTGTAGTTAAGTTTTGCTTAATTCCCAACCAAATTCTACAGGTATTTCACAGGACATTGTAAAATATTTATTAGACATCTCCAGAAAAGAGGGAACAGGGAACACTTAACTGGGAACAGGGAGAAATAATTGATGATTTATCCATAAGAATAGATTTAATTTTTTATTGTTGGAGATGTCTATTGTGCTATAATTTAGTCTATGCTTAAATATTTATCATTTTATCAAGAGAGATAAACTTTATATAGCAATCCTAAATAGGTTGCGGATAATCAAAAAGTAGATAAAAAAAAGCGAAACTCCCACCTGTTCCCTATTCCCTGTTCCCTGTTCCCTAAAAGCGGTAAGATTTTTATAAACAAATAAAATAGGATTGTATTATAAACTAGGATGAAAAGTAACAATTTTTCGATATTCCAGTTTAAGCTCATAGTAACTAACAATTAATTATGCCACTCATCCGGATCAAAAAGTCTTGGGAAATTCCTGAAAAAGAAATTACTCCTGAAAAGGTTTATTTAAACCGCCGTCGGTTTATGAAAAATTTAATAGGTGCTGGGTTGAGTGCTACTGCTTTATCTACTCTTACAAGTTGTGCTGGGAACTCAAAAATATCTCTAATTTCTGGAGCAGCAACTTTACCAACTATTGGTAAATTTACACCTAATTCCAACTTTGCTCAAGTTGAGCGACCAATAACTGACGAAGCTTTAGCGACAAAATATAACAATTTCTATGAATTTGGCGGTAATAAATCTATTTGGGAAAATGCTCAAGCTTTACCAACTGAAAATTGGAAAGTTGAAGTTACAGGTTTAGTCAAAAATCCTCGTATTTATGACATAGACGAACTACAGAAAAAGTTTCCTCTAGAAGAAAGAGTATATCGGTTTCGGTGTGTTGAAGCATGGGCAATGGTAGTACCTTGGATTGGTTTTCCCATGAAGTTATTAATGGCTGATGTAGAACCAACATCAAAGGCTAAATATGTTAGTTTTACATCTTTTTATGACCCAGAAATTACTAAAGGTCCTGGTTTTTGGGCGGGTGGTTATCCTTGGCCGTATAGAGAAGGTTTACGAATAGATGAAATGGCTAACGAATTAGCTTTTTTTGCTATGGGAATGTATGGTAAATCATTGCCAAAACAAAATGGTGCGCCTTTGAGAGAAGTTATTCCTTGGAAGTATGGTTTTAAGGGAGCAAAATCAATAGTAAAAATTGAGTTTGTAGAAAAAAAACCTGCAACATTTTGGAATACTTTGATTCCTAATGAATATGGTTTTGAAGCAAATGTTAATCCAGAAGTTCCCCATCCTCGATGGTCACAAGCAACTGAAAGAATACTCAGTGAAGGTGCTAGTTGGTCTTGGGAAAAACGTCCGACTTTACTTTACAATGGTTATGGAGAATATGTTGCTAATCTTTATAGTTAAAGCTGAATCAAAAAAAGGTAATTAGTATTAGGAAAAAGCCCTAGTTGAGAAACTTGGTTTGTGGCAAAACGGAGGGAAAAAATTAGGTTGGTGAAATTTAATTATTAATCCTGATTCCTGAAATTGATAACTCCTGTTATACTGATTAAAAATTTGTAGTAAACTTACTAATTCTTAATATGACAATGCAATTAAAAGTTCCATCTATTGCTTGTAGTGGATGTGCAGATACTATTACTAAAGCAATCAAAAATCTCGAATCTGAAGCTGATGTCCAAGTGGATGTGGAGCAAAAGATTGTTACAGTAGAAACCAAAGCATCTGAAGAGTCCATTAAAGAAGTAATTACTGCTTCTGGACATACAGTTGAATAGAAAAAATCTTTCTCTAACTAAACAAATAACCAGGGGGACTTCACTTAGATAGACTCCCTGGATATTTTATGAGATTTTCTATAAAAGTTGGGAACAGGAACTTAGAAGTCAAAAGTCAAAAGTCAAAATTCAAAAATTAAAAATAATTTATGACTAAAGTTTTCGATGCCTAAATGCTCCGCAGACACCGTTTAGTAATGTCCTAACCTAAAAAAGTCAAAATTCAAAAGTTAAAAATAATTTATGACTAAAGTTTTCGGTGCCTAAATGCTCCGCAGACACCGTTTAGTAATGTCCTAACCTAAATTTGTAGTGCTATACAATTTAGTATTGTTGGGTAAGTGCTGCGATCAAAAAATATTTTTGTACAGAGTTTGTATTAAACTTTTACCTATATTATACCATGTTGAAAAAAGAATGCTATAAAAAGGTGCATCTCGATCAAAGGTGTTTAAAAATAGCTGCCTCAATTCATTTGAGACAGCTATCTCTATTATTTTTCCCTTTTTTTCAATTTTTCAATATTTACTCCTTTTTCCCCATTTTTCCTATTATTTACTAAGCATTCAACGTTCAACAAAAAAAATGAGGTAAGTATCGATGAAAATAATGGTTTACTCCCATGATACTTATGGTTTGGGAAACTTACGCAGAATGCTAACAATTTGCCGATATTTACTAGAGGAAATTTCTAAACTATCAATATTGCTTGTATGTAGTTCGCCAGTAGTGCATAGTTTTCGGATGCCAAAAGGACTTGATTACATTAAGCTTCCTTGTATTGCTAGAAATGAATTTGGCGAACTCGCAGTTAAATATCTGGAAATAGAAAAAGAAGAAGCGCTTAAACTGCGTTCTGAATTAATTAAGGTAACCACAATAAATTTCAAACCCGATATTATTTTAGTAGATAAGAAACCTTATGGTTTGCAAGAAGAATTGAGAGATACCCTAGAGAAAATTAAAAATTCTGATTACTCTCCTAAAGTCGTACTATTACTCAGAGATATACTTGATACTCCTGAAAAAACAATTTCAGAATGGAAAACCAAGAGATATTATGAAGGAATTGAACTCTTTTATGACCAAGTTTGGGTAGTTGGTATGCAGGAATTATTTGACATTACCAAAGAATATAAATTCCCTGCTACAATTTCAGGAAAAGTCAAACATTGTGGTTATATTCGTCGCAGAGCAGAGGGAAAAAGTAGGTACGAAGTACGAAAAGAATTACATCTTAATCCTGACCAACAATTTGTATTAGTAACTCCAGGGGGTGGTGCCGATGGTTATCATTTAATTGACAAGTATATTTCAGGATTAGAGCATTTACCAAAACAACATAAAATTAGGAGTTTAATTATTTGTGGTCCAGAAATGCCACAGGAAAAGCAACAAGCACTCCATCGAAAAGCAAAACAATATTCTCGTCTGAAAATTATTGAGTTTACTGATGAATTAACAAGCTATATGAATGCTGCTGATACGATTGTTGCTATGGGTGGATATAATACGGTTTGTGAAATTTTTTCTTTTGACAAACCAGCAGTTATTGTACCAAGAACTCAGCCAGTTAAAGAGCAGTTAATTCGTGCTGAATCTCTGGAGAAAGTAGGTTTACTTAAGGCAATTCATCCAGACTTATTAAATCCAGAAAATTTGATGGCAGCAGTTGTAGAAAAACTAAATAATGCAGCTAAAAATCAACCTAATTTTTTTAATTTAGATTTAGATGCACTACCTCGAATTGTTGACTTTATTTATAAGTTATTCTATGGAGAAACATCTGCTGATTATAGTTATGTTGCTTATAATTATCCGGATACACAACCGTTAGTAACAGCTCAAAAATAGCTTTTATTCTGATAGTTTATCTAGAATTTTGTTAAACATTTATAATTCAAATAAATTACAACAAAAATTAAACAATTTGGTATTAGTCATTTCAATTAAATGAGGTTTAAATCCTCCCCTTTTAAGAGGATGAAAAGAATAAACTTGATTATTTCAAGCCTTTGGGTTCAGCCAGAGATACTGATAACTGAAATGACAAAAAAATGGGTGCATCTCATATTTGCAAAAATACTTTTTTCCTATATATTCTCTGTTCACTGTTCCCAATTAAGTGTTCCCTAAAAGCCAAAAATTTTTGGCTTTATTCAAAATTGAGATGCACCCAAAAAATGAGGTATAAACTCCAATTTTAAGGGGATGAAAAGAATAAAGTTCATTATTTCAAGGCTTTGGGTTTAGCCAGAGATACTGTTAACGCAGTTCCTCCGCAGGAGGCTAACTGATAACTAAAATGATATCTTCCTTAGTTTAATCACAAATTATGAAAAAGAAAGTTTGTTTAACTACTTTAGAATTTCCACCTGATGTTGGTGGAGTAGGTGAGTCAGTTTACCGGATTGCTCGAATGTTATTAGAGTTAGATTATGAAGTTCATGTAGCTGTTTTTCATTTCAATAAAAAAAGGAAAAGTATCCAACGCGCTCATCGTAAAACAATAGAACAAGATGGCATTTTAGTACATCGTTTAAAGGCAGCAATTCGGACAACAGAACCTTATTCACCTAGTGTAATGATTATGAATTATCGGAGTGAAATATATTTTCAACTCAAACGCCTTCATCAACAGTTTAATTTTGACTTACTTCATTCCTTTTTTATTAAAGAAACAGGTTTTTTAACAACATTATTAGCTCTGGAAAATAACTTGCCTATAATTAATAGTATTCGTGGTAGCGACCTCCATAAACATATTTTTGACCCCCAACAACACGCTCAATTATGTTGGACTTTAGAGAAGGCATCTTGGTTAACTTTTGTTAGTGAAGATTTATTCAAACGTGCTAAAGTTTTGGTATCTAATATAGAAGCAAAATCGTCAGTTTTTTGGAATTCAATTCAACCAGTATATTTTGATAATTTTGCCACTCCAGAACTGGTAAAAAATTTACGGGGAATGGTTATTGGTTCGGTAGGTAGGTTCCGGGATAAAAAAGGATTAGAATATCTGCTAGATGCTTGTGTTCAACTCACAGCAGAAAATGTTGAATTAACATTACTATTAGTAGGTGATTTTGTAGCGAAGGAACAAGAATATTGGCAAGAAGAATTTAAGAATACTGGCATTACTAACCGCATCATTGTTACAGGAATGTTGGGTCGTGCTGAGGCAATGGCATATTTACCTCATATGGACGTTTTTATGATTCCTTCTCTGAATGATGGTTGCCCTAATGCCATGTTAGAAGCAATGTTAGCTAGTCGAGCTATAGTAGGATCTAATGTTGATGCCATTGGTGAAATTTTGACAGATGGTGTAGATGGTTTAGTTGTTAACCCAGGTTCGAGTGAAGAAATAGCTGTAGCTTTGCGTAAGTTAGAGCGATCGCCCCAGTTACGACAAGAATTAGGAAAAGCTGCCAGGAAAAAAGTTCTAAAACAACTTGCTCCTGCTGTGGAAAAAGAAAATTGGGCAAAAGTTTATCAGCAAGTTTTGCCAAAACAAAAGTTCAAACAAGTATTATTAGACATCTCCAGAAAATAAACTTGTCCTTTATTTACCATAAGCTAGAGTTTTCAATAATTAATAATGAATAATGAATAATGAATAATTACTTCTCCTTGAAAACGGATAGGATTGACTAATCATGAAAATTTTTATTTATTATCCCCTATCCAAGGGGAGGCTTTAAACCAAAATTTTTCGGTAAAATTTCCTGATAAAATCATTTTATGTACATTTTTACTAAAAATCCCTTCCCTTTTCCCTGTTACCTACTTTTACAAAAAGTATATATATTTTTCGGAGATGTCTATTACAGAAAATTTGACTTTTTGAGGCTTTAAAATAGGAAAATATTGCCAGAATTATTAATTAATCACGACTTACGGACTAGAACAATAAATCCCGTTTATTGTTCTAATTATTGTTATTCAAATCAGGAAATTTTGTATGATAAGCCGGTTTCTACGTAAGTCATAATTATTTGCTATAAATGTTGGGTTTCGTTCCTCAATCCAACCTACGAACTGCTATTTTTGCTGATTAGTGTATTGCCATGCTAAACGTTCCTCGAGTAATCTATGAATAAATCGATAACCGCCTCCAACCCGTTGAAGTAACATTTTTTCAGTGGAATAGTTGAGGAAGCGGGCGTAATTCCAAGGGGCTTTTTTTGTGAGGAAAAAGGTGGTGCGAAGGATTAAGTGTTCGATAACAGAACCTGTAAAACCCAATAATATTATATATGGTAACATTATAGCTACAAAAGAAACTATTTCCCTGGTTACTCCAGAGTTGATTGATTTTGAAAACAGAAGCAAAATAGCTGTAATTGGAAGTATCATTACTGTAAAAAATACTCCATTTAGTAAAATTCGCCAAGTTCCTTCATTGGGATATGTTTTATTGTTAAATTCTCCTCCTTGAAAGCTTTTAGGTAAAGCAGTGCTAATGCCTAATATCATCGGTAGAAAAATACAAACTGGTATTGGAAGTAAAGTGAATACTAATAAAGAAAATCTGATGTTATTAGTAGGTAATAACCTCCACAATATTAGTGATACTAATATTGCAAAGAACGCATACAAAAACAGGAAATCTAATATTGTTTTTTTATCGCCAAAAAGTGGATTTTTATAAGAGAAATAAATTAAAATGTTGTCTTGGAAAGATTCTCGAAATTTTTTCTAAGAAAATTTGATTACTTCTAAGTTGGGATTAATTTTCCAGAAAAATTTTTCATTCTTTTCATCAGATAAAAATGGTAGTAAAAACTGCATCACTATTTGCGTAATTATAGTAGTTTGTGCCCATGTTATATCCTTTAGTCTACCATTAGAAAAAAATATCATAGCACTTGCAATAACCCCGAACATAACTCCCATTAAAATGCTATTAAATAAACCAACAATACACTTATAAATCTTGGTATTATCCAACCAACTACGCTCCAACCTCTCAATCAAAAACATGGAATTAAAGCCTTGTTCAAAGTTGCCGGAGTTGAGGTAGATAGTTATTTTGTTTTCCATGATTTTTTAGGATTAGTGAAATTTATATATCCCCCCCCCTTGTAAGGGGGGCAGTTATAGAATTTTCAAAAAAATGAGTGTAATAATTTTTTTGAGCTAACTATAGAAGCAGGAATTAGTAGGAGAAACTGAGAATTTTTGCTATGGGTTTGGAGACCAAACCCCTACATTAATTATAGGAAGATAAAACCGAAAAATATTTACTCTAGTACCCCCCTTTCTAAGGCTATGCTTTACCCATAAGTCTTGAAAGGGTTGTGCTGCAGGTTTTTAAGGACAGTAGCAAAGAAGGAGATGATGGTGTGAGTATGGACTATTAAACAAAAATATTGGACCATTTTACAGGTATCAAATTTGTATTGAGAAGAGCTTGGGGTGAAAAATAAAAAAATGGTATAATTTCAGAAGTAAGGTTGTGGAGGTAACTATGCGATCGTGGGTTGAAGAAGAACTAGGTAATGCTGATTTGGGAGATGCACGTCTTAACAAACGTTTCAGGGCGATCGTAGAAAATTTATCCGCCCGTCCAGGGGCAAGTGTACCAGAAGCCAGTGGGGATTGGGCTAGTACCAAAGCTACCTATAATTTTGGGGATTGCGATCGTATTGATGCAGAAGATATTAGAGCCTCTCACCACCAACAAGCCTTCCAAAGAGCCAGAGACAATAAAATAGTGCTGGCGATTCAAGATACAACAGATTTAGACTTTACTAATCATCGTAAAACGAAAGGCTTAGGACCAACTTCAAGTCAACCTTACACTCAGGGATTAAAAGTCCATTCAGTATTAGGAGCAACTACAACAGGAGTACCATTAGGATTATTTAATCAACAGGTGTGGGCGAGAAATCAGGAGGAATTTGGTAAACCAAAAGACCGAAAACGAAGTATTTGGCAAAAAGAGAGCCAGAAGTGGCTGAGTTCATTGACGGCAACAGAATTAGGCATCGATCAACAAACAACAGTGATTACAGTTGCTGACACAGAAGCAGATATTTATGAACTATTTGTTCAAGAGCGTCAAAGAAATTCAGAGTTATTAATTCGAGCAGCTCAAAACCGAAAACTCAAACAGGAGGCAGGATATCTATTTTCCGCCATGGCGGAAACTGTTAGGGCGGGCTATCTACAAGTTGAAATCAATAGATGTGTAGAGCGTCCGACACGAACAGCTAATCTGAGCTTATGTTTTAACAGTTTAATACTGCAACCACCAAAGCATCATCCTCAACGTAGAGAGTTACCAGATGTCAAACTCAACGTAGTTAAAGCCTGGGAAGAAAATCCCCCAGAAGGAGTGCCTCCTATACATTGGTTGCTGCTGACTACAGTAGCAGTCACTTCATTGTCAGAGGCAATTGAATGTGTACAATGGTACAGCCGTCGTTGGTTAATTGAGCGTTATCATTATGTACTCAAGAGTGGTTGCAATCTGGAAAAACTACAATTAGAAACAGCAGCACGATTGGAAAAAGCCCTGGCAACTTATAGCATAGTTGCTTGGCGACTCCTGTGGCTGACTTATGAAGCCAGAGCGAATCCTGATGTCCCCTGCGATCTAGTTTTGCCAATTCATGTATGGCAGGTACTTTACTGTAGCATAAATGCTACTACCACGCTCCCAGAAAAACCTCCTAGTTTATCCATTGCAGTACAATGGATTGCTCAACTAGGGGGATTTCTAGCTCGAAAACATGATGCTTTACTCTTGTGTTAAGGTGATTTGGCAGGGGCTACGTCGATTGAGTGATATGGCAGCAACTTGGCAGTTGGCAACCATACACAAATGCTTTTAACTCCAGTTCAAGAGGGGAACTAAGAGAAAATCGGAGATTACCCTGGGTTCGGTGTTTCTACTTCAGGTTAGGTTGAGTGATAAAAGAGCTTCAAAATTTTTCCGACCATCTGTGGCATCTAGGTAGATTGCCTCATAATAGTTCTACGATCGCCTAAATTCTTCTTCCGTTATGAAAATTACTCAAAATTATAGCCCGAGTATTTATTTTTATTGCAGCACAACCCTTTCAAGACTTATGGGTAAAGCATAGCCCTAAAAGGGAAGGGGGAAATTAGTGATTTATATTATGTTCGGATAATGAGTTATAAAAAAGTATTAGTTTGTAGTTGGGCTTTAGCCCGCTAAATCTGTATCATATGAAATCCAGTTATACAGTTATCGCATTTGCTACTCACTATTAAGACAGACCTGACTCGGTATAATCTTATTTTTATTACTTTTAAATGCATAACTTTTAAATGCATGACTTTCTTTGTTATAGGATAACTAATTACCCGGATTCTATATCAGTTGCTCAAGCCAAATAAAAAGCCTAATTATAAGTATTCAACCGAACATAATATTATTTGTGAGTCAAATACAGTATTTAATCTTGAGAAAAATCCCCCCCTTCCCTCGCAGGAAAGGGCGCTAAATGGTTAGGTCTTTCTTTTAATAAAAGTTGACTATAATCATCCAAATTATTCTCAATATCTCTAACAATTCCCACCAGGAGTATTTGATAGTATAAACTCACCGAGTGATAATAAGGCAGAAAAGCTATACAGGAGTTATACCAATTACCAAATGAACTGTTTTAATGGCTATAAACACCATTTCTCAATGCTTTAGCCAACTCATCATCATTCTCTCGCAAACCTTCATAGAAAAATAACACCTCTCCATTAATACCTACAGAGCGGTTATAGGCGATCGCCTCCAACAAATAATCCACAGTAATACGATAAGAGCCTACTTTGATTAAAATTCCTGGAAATACTTTGCTCAACTGACTTCCAGTCAACTGTTGCTTTACTAACTGTTGCGCAATAGTTTTGTAACTAGAAAAGTCACGACGATAAAGTTGAGGATGAATAAGATCGACAATTTCTCGGTTTATCCAACTGGGATAGTCTTGTAAATATTCATTGAAACTCCACTTATAAAAACTGGGAGCCATTGAAACCAAAATATTAGGTTTAACTGCTTTGACTTCTCCGTATAAACGAGCCAAAAAATCTGTCAGAATATCCGCTCGCCATTGCAACCACTTTTGATGTTTATGATTTTGGGGAGGATGACAAGAAAACTGCTGACGATAACGCGCTATAGTTTTCGGATCATAACCACCTTCTGAGGGAAATGCTGGCATTCGGTCATCTCCCTGAATACCATCAATGTCATAATTGATCGCAACTTCCAAGACCAGATCCAGCAAAAAATTCTGTACCTCTTCATCCAAAGCATTCATCCACTCAAAACCATTTTTCACCAATAAATTCCCTCTACAGTCAGTAGCTCTCCATTCCGGTTTTTTGCTCAGAAGCAACCCTCCATTTTGTTGGTAGGAACTGACAAACCCATATTCAAACCAAGGAATAACTTTCAAACCCACTCGCTTTGCTTCTGTGATGACTTCTGCTAGGGGATCGCGACCTTTGTATAGGGGGTCTATCTCTCGACCAAAAGTTTTTCGCATCAGTTGACTAGGGTAGAGAGTAAATGCTTTATTCCAAACCACAGGAAATACAACGTTAAACCCCGTTTCTACAAGAAAACCCATTGCTGAAGCAATTTTGTCTCTAGAATGGAGAATTTTACTATCAACATTTGTCAGCCAGATACCCCGTAATTCCATAATTATCTAAGATTATTGATTATTTTGCTCTGAAAAAACTTTTCCGTTTGTCATGCTCTGCAAACGAATTGGATATTATTCGATCGCAAAAGCTAATTTTATTAATAAAAATTTAATAATTTAATTTTAGCCTAGATACTTTATAATTAAAATACACAGTCTTAAATACAAAAGTTAACAGTTAAGACCCTCTTATACCACTTTGAACAAAGAATGGGATACTGTTGGCGAAATATTACTTAATATTTGAGAGAGGAGAAAAGACCCAATTTTTCAGGATGGTTAGTCCCTCTCTCCCCGTGTAATACTTGGCTTGATAGTCCCTCTCTCACCGTATAATACATGGAAAGAGAGTAGTGAGAAGTGCCAGGGAAAACGCATCTAATTTTTTTGACAAATGACCAAAATTACAATTTGAAAATAGAATATGCGATCGCGAAGCGGACTGGAAGTCTATCGCTTCTCAAATCACCATCAAAAAACACCCAAACTTTCAACCGTCAAAACTATCAAATAAATTTCATAATTAATACTAAAAAAAAACTAATTAAAACTAAATATTAGAGTTTCCGTATTGGATAATTATTCTAGTAATAATAGAAATTTTCAAAAATGAAGCTCCAGCTCAAAAAGAGTATTTATGAGTATTTTAGTAAACTAGAAGACCCGAGGGTAGATAGAACTAAACGTCATAAATTAATTGATATTATTATAATTACGATTTGTGCTGTGATTTGTAGCGCGGATACATGGGTGGATATAGAAGCTTATGGTGAGTCTAAATATGAATGGCTAAAAAGTTTTTTAGAACTTCCTAATGGCATTCCATCTCATGATACATTTGCCCGAGTTTTTGCACGCGCACGACCCAGAACAATTACAGCAATGTTTTTTGTCATGGATTCAGTCGGTAAGTCAAATAACTGATGGCGAAATAATAGCAATTGATGGTAAAACTCTGAGAGGTTCTTATGACCAGAAAAAAACTCAAAAACCCATTCACATGGTAAGTGCTTGGGCTACAGCAAATCGCCTAGTTTTAGGGCTTTTTAAAGTAGATGACAAATCAAACGAAATTACTGCCATTCCTAAACTTCTCAAAGTTTTATCCCTCTGTGGTTGTCTAGTTACTATTGATGCTATGGGATGCCAAAAAGAAATTGTTAAACAAATTACAGAACAACAGGCTGACTATGTAATTACGTTGAAAAAAAATCAAGGTTATTTTTATCAAAGGGTAGAAAAATTGCTGAATAAATTATATAAAAATGAAGAAAAAGAAAGCCGAAAAAGTGATTATTGCAAACCAGAATTAGCTCATGGTCGTCAGGAATGTCGATACTATTATATGGTGAGTAATATTGCTGAACAAGTAGATCCATTTGGGGAATGGAAAAATCTCAAATCAATTGGCGCAAGTTGATTATTTTCGGTCTGAAAAAGATGGAAAAATTACTTGTGAACGAAGATATTATATTAGTAGTAAGCACGAATAATGCCGAACTTTTAGCTGAAGCTATTCGTGGTCATTGGGGGATTGAAAATCAATTAAATTGGGTATTAGATGTTCAATTTCAAGAGGATGATTCTAGAATTAGAACAGATAATTCTCCCGAAAATTTGGCAGTAATTAGACAAATAGCATTGAATTTATTAACAAGCGAAAAAACTGTAAAAACCGGAATAAAAAATAAACGAAAAAGAGCCGGATGGAACAATGATTACCTCCTAAAAATTTTATTCAGCTCATAATAAATTCTGAATGTAAATAAGTAAAAATATCTGGTAATAGAATTTTAGGTGGTGGTGCATAGTAATGGTAGAGAAAGTGTGGAAAGTGTGGGGAGTGTGGGAAGAAATTAAAAAAAATATACATCTTCACCATTACTATGCAGGACTACCGAATTTTATTCTACTGTCAAATAGCAGGAAAATTATTTATTTTAGTTTAATTGTTTAAAAGTGATTGCAGACAGTAATATAGACAATAAAAGTTAAATAATAACCTTGTATATCGTAAGGATTCAGGCGAGAGCGATCGCTTGATGGCTCAAAGTCTGTAACTTCTGAAATCTGCTTGAGAGCTTGACAAAAAATCAAACTAGGGTAAAATCAAGGTATGAGTCAGTCACAGCCACCCCTAACTCCAGAAAGCCTTAACCAGTTGTCAACAGAAGAACTGGTAAAGATAATACTGGCTCAACAGAAAATCATTGAGAACCTCACTCAACAAATAGAAAAATTAAAACTAGCAATTGATTTAGATAGTAATACATCCTCAAAACCACCATCAACTGACCTACTACGAAAGTCAGAAAAAGCTCCAAAATCTGAAGATGCTCCAAGTTCTGAGGAAAAAAAGAGGCTTCCAGGAGGACAACCAGGACATCAGGGAAAAACTCGTCAAGGGTTTAGCAAAATAGACAGAATCGAAATATTGGAACCATATAGCTGTAATAATTGTGGTCAAACAGAATTTTTAGATCAACCTGTAGTAGTAGAAACTCAACAAGTAGCACAACTGGTCTCCAAACCCATTGAGGTAGTAGAGTACCATCGCTACCATTGTCAATGTCACAGATGTGGAGCAGTAACATCAGCTTCTTGGTCTACAGATATGATACCAGGACAAGATTTGGGGGTAAAATTACAAGCCTTTCTGGGATGGTTAGGTAACTATGGACATTTACCCTATGAAAAACAACAAGAAATGTTATGGGAATTGGGGAAGATCAAAATTGGGTTAGGGAGTTTAGTCAATACCAATCAACGGTTGGAGCAGGCAATCAAACCTCATGTAGAAGAATTGTCAAAATGGCTCAAAACAGAACAACCATCAATTCATATAGATGAGACTCCATGGCCAGTCAAAGGGGTGAAAGAATGGCTGTGGGTATTTACAAATCAAGTTAGTGCTCAATATGTAATGATAGAAGAGTAAAAGTTACTGTTGTCCATCTATGCC
>NZ_JBNHEP010000063.1:0-1623 GCF_050015995.1 Dapis brunnea BLCC-M229
CCCAGTTAAGTGTTCCCTCAATTTTTTATTGTGGGTATTCAAAGAGACATGATATAAAATGACACCAACGTAAAATATCAACAAAAAGCAGATCCGTCAGTCATAATTGCTATATTGCTATAATGATACTTTGATTTCCTAATTATCTAAGGCAAGTCTAACGTTGAATAACTCAAATATTTACCCAGAAATAATTACAGAAAATTCTCAACCAACAGAAAGTTATCGTAAACAAAGTCAACTTCATTGGAAGCGAGCTAGAGCAAGTTTACGAAAAGCTTTAAATAGATATTCTGTCGGGCAAAATGCTGCACAAAAAACAACTAACCCTGAATTATCATCTACTATCAAAACTCAATTAGACCTATTAAAATCAAATATTGATAAGCTCGACCAAGGAGTAATTCAAATAGCTGTTTTTGGTCTGGTAAGTCGTGGTAAATCAGCAGTATTAAACGCTTTATTAGGTGAAAAAATATTAGAAACAGGTCCTCTTAATGGCGTAACTCAATGGCCGCGTTCTATTAGATGGACTCCCAGTATTTTTCTTAATTCCAATCAAGAAGAAGTAGTCAAAGTAGACTTAATAGATACTCCAGGATTAGATGAAGTAGCAGGTCAAGTTCGTGGAGAAATGGCGAAGGAAGTTACTCGCCAAGCTGATTTAATTTTATTTGTTGTTTCTGGGGATATTACTCGGACTGAATATGATGCTTTGTCTGAGTTAAGGAAGGCTAAAAAGCCGTTAATTTTAGTATTTAATAAAGTAGATTTATATTCGGAAACGGAACGACGAAAAATTTATCAGAATTTACAAAAAATTGCTGTTCATCAGTTAGGAGAATTAGAGGATATTTACTATCCTTCCGAAGTAGTAATGGTAGCAGCAGAACCAAACCCTATACCTGTAAGAATTGAATGGTCTGATGGTAATGTGACTCACGAGAGGGAAACTTTGCCTCCTCAAATAGATGAGTTAAAACAAAAAATAATTACTATTTTAGAGCGGGAAGGGCGATCGCTGTTAGCTTTAAATGCCTTACTTCAAGCGAAAGAAGCTGAGGTAAGTATTGCTCATAAAACTGTTAAGATCAAACAAAATGAAGCTGATGATTTAATTTGGAATTTTGCTAAGTATAAAGCGTTAGCTGTTGCTCTTAATCCTATTTCTGTTATTGATGTAGTTGGAACTACAGTAATAGATTTAGCATTAATTCGTTCTTTGTCTCGTCTTTATAATTTGCCGATGACTAGCTATGAAGCAGGTAAACTTTGGAAAATAATTATTTTTAGTGCTGGTGGTATATTGTTGGGTGATTTGGGAAGTAGTTTATTATTAGGTTTAGGAAAGGTTGATATTACTTCTTATGCAGGAGTTGCTATTACTCAAGCTTCTATTGCTGCTTATGGAACTTATGCTATTGGTCGTGCTACTAAGATTTATTTGGAAAAGGGTTGTACTTGGGGACTTTTGGGGCAAGATATTGTTATTCAGGATATTTTAAGTCAGGTAGAACCGGATACGATAATTTATCGTTTACAACAGGAATTATTCAAGAAATAAGGAAGAAGGAAGAAGTAAGAAGGAAGAAGTAATATCAAATCCGGTTGAATACTTATTAT
>NZ_JBNHEP010000064.1:0-13021 GCF_050015995.1 Dapis brunnea BLCC-M229
TATAGAGAGATAATTAACGCTTGACACTATATATAGTGTCCTTGCGTAAGTCCTGATTCCCATGCACTGCTGGTAACGGTGATGTGTGAAGCGGAAAGTAAAGCCCAAGGAAGCATTTAGCCTAAAATGTAACCGGGCCAAGGAAAAATTGGATGGATGAATGAAAATGAACCCTTGATGAGGCATCGTTAGAAAAGGTCATCGAAAAGGCTGATACGGTGATACGAGTAAATGCACTGAATGCCCCAATATCATTCAGTAAAAGGTTCAACTGCCCAAAGCTTGTTGAACTGGGACACCAAATACTCCGGTGTAGAGAGGGCATCCTATCTAATTAAATCTCATCCGTGCGTAACGTGATAACCCCTATGAAGTCTGGGGATGAACACATTCCCAGTAAGCAACTCGCAAGGGAAGCCCAAATCTTCAGAGGGTATAGGATGCTTCCAGAAGCTAATGCCACTATACCGAAAGGTAAGGGGAATCCAGAACCCAGTGGATAAGGTATTTTACCTAACCTGAAAGGGTGCTAACGGGAAGCAGGTGAGTCTCTCAAAAGAACGTTGTAATAATTTTTAACCAAGGTACAAGTTAGATGCAGGCAACTGTAAACGGAACCAAGGGACAAACTGATTGGAATTGTGTCAAATGGCGCAAAGCCAACCGAGTTGTTCGGAATTTGAGACAACGAATATTTAGAGTCAAAGCTGAGGGCAATCTAAAAAAGGTTCGCTCACTCCAGAAATTAATGTTACGTAGTTATTCTAATTGCTTAGTAAGTGTTAGAAAAGTGACGCAACATAATCGAGGAAAATACACTCCAGGTATAGATAAAGTAGTAGTAAAAACTGCCGCGACCAGAGGAAAATTAGTTGATAAAATCGCTGATTATACCCCTTGGAAATCATTACCTGCACGAAGAGTATACATCCCTAAATCTAATGGTAGGAAACGTCCTTTAGGAATCCCAGTAATTCACGACCGCGCCATACAGGCAATGGTTAAAAATGCTTTAGAACCCGAATGGGAAGCAGTTTTTGAACGGTCAAGTTACGGTTTTCGCCCAGGACGTAGCGCCCATGATGCTATTGGAAGTATCTATAACTTAGCTCGACCAAATAAACGAAAGAAATGGGTTGTAGATGCAGATATTCACGGGTGTTTTGACAACATTTCTCATAATTTTCTGTTAGAGCTTTTAACGAGTTTTCCGGCTCGTGAATTAATAAAACAATGGCTCAAAGCAGGTTACATGGAAGAGGGTTCTTGGCATCCAACAAATGCTGGTACTCCTCAAGGCTCTGTTGTCAGTCCACTATTAGCCAATATAGCTTTGCACGGTATGGAGTTAGCCCTTGGAGTTAAGTATAGAAGTGGAGAACTCCGCTCTAAAAGAGCATTGGTAAGATATGCAGATGATTTTGTAGTATTTTGTGAAACATTTGAAGATGCAGAAAATGTTATCAAAATCCTGACTGAATGGATGAAGCAAAGGGGGCTTACCCTATCAGATGAAAAGACAAAAATAGTCCATCTAACTGAAGGATTTGATTTTGTTGGATTCAATGTAAGACACTACAAAGACCAAACCAGTAAAACTGGATTTAAACTGCTAATTAAACCAAGTAAAAAATCCGTACAAAATATTCGGAACAAACTGCGCTCGGAATGGCGAAACTGTAGAGGTAAACCAGTCAGTGCAGTGATTAAAAAGCTCAATCCAATTATCAGGGGAGAAGCAAATTATTTCCGAATTGGTGTATCCTCCAAAATTTTCAGTTCCCTCGACCATTGGCTGTATGAAAAACAGAAAAGGTATGTCAAGCGTACCCACCGCAATAAATCTGACAAATGGCGTAAGGCTAAATACTGGGGAATATTAAATCTTGATAGAGCTTTTGACAAATGGGTATTTGGTAATAAACAAACTGGAGCCTATATGTTGAAATTTGCTTGGTTCAAGATTGAAAGACATATCCTTGTTAAAGGTAAATCTTCACCCGATGACCCCAATTTAAAGGATTACTGGAGAAAACGCTCAGAAATGAAAGTCAAATCTGAGTTAATCAAAAGCAGACAAAAAATAGCTCAAAAACAGAAATATGTCTGTCCCGTATGTGGGGAATCTTTGTTGAATGATGAGGAATTACATCTTCATCATAAAAAGCCAAAAAGTCAAGGTGGTGGAGATAATTATGGCAACCTACAACTTGTTCATTTATTCTGTCATCAGCAAATTCATTCTGGAACAGTAAGTAGTTTATGACTTGCTTGAGCCGGATGCGGTGAAAGTCGCACGTCCGGTTCTGAGGGGGCGGGGTTATAGCGATATAACCTTGCTACCCGACCACAGTCTCCCCTATATGGCTTTCAACTAGCTTGTCACCCCGTGAGCTTAATTATTTATCCCATACGCCTTTTGGTTATCATTGACAGCTGTCATGCGGCTGGAATGGCAAGCTCTAAAGACGAACTGGAAAAAAAACAACAAGTACCATTATTCTCAAAAATTCTCTCTGGTTTTGAAGAAAAAGCTTATCCTAAAATATCGGGAGATGATTGGGAAAATGGTGAAGGTATAGCAGTTTTTACTTCATCAAAAGGTTCGGAAAGCTCTTGGATTCGAGGAGATAAAGGTATAAGCATTTATACAGATCATTTGATTGAAGCACTTGAAGAAAAAGGCAATAGAAGAAGTAATAACAATGTAAAAGTTTCTAATTTCAGGACTTACTTATCTGAAAAAGTGCCTGAAAGTGCTAAAAAACACTGGAAAGCGGAGCAAACCCCTAAATTTGACCTTCATAATGCTGACGACTTCACTAATCGCTCCATTAAAGAAATAGGAAAACTATTTATGGTAGAAAGAGGCTTTGTTGCATGAAGTTTGCGATATAGCTGCCGCTAGGCTCCGCCTTTCATTTCGGCGACAGCCGAAACGCAGATGACTCCCACGAGAGGGAGAGTGAAAAAAAATCGGGGGAGATGAAAGTTTTGGTATCTTGGCAAAGGTTGGGTTTTTTTGCAAAGAAGTCAGAATTCAGAATTCAGGAGATGGAGAAATAGAATAGAGTAAAAAAGTAGAAAAATGCTCCCATACTTACCATTTTGCAATCTCTCCTACTCCCTACTCCCTACTCCCTACTCCCTACTCCTTCTATTCTGAGGATTTAAGATATTGATAAGTTTTCTTAGACACCCCGCGAATCAAGTTTACAGCATCCTGGTCATCATCCTGACGCTTCACCAGTACAGCCAATAGATAACGCTTGCCATTCAGCAAATCAATCATACCTGCATCCGCCAACACAGACTTGAGATTACCTGTTTTGTGAGCAATTACAGAACCTCTACCTACACCCCTAGGTAACAAGGAATCATTCTGAGTTCTTTCCATAATCCGAAATAAGCGATCGCGAGACTTCAGTGACACCAAACCACCCTGATTCACCTGTGAAATTAAATCGATCAAATCCTTGGGAGTGGTTGTATTAGTTCCCGACAAATCTGGTAAAGGATTATTAATAACAGTATTCTTCAAACCCCAACTCTGAAACAACTGATTCAAAACATCAGCCCCACCAAGTGCTTCAATTAAAATATTAGTGGCTGTATTATCACTAATCACAATCATCTTCCTCACAGTTTGCAAAGCCGTATATTTGCTACCAGGCTTCCGAAACTGCATATCTCCAGACCCTTCGGCTACATGAGATTCCTCGATTGTTAACATATCATCCAATTTGATTCTCCCCTGCTCCACCGCCTGGAAAAAAGCCACTAATATCGGCAATTTAATCGTACTAGCTGCAGCAACAGCAGTGCCTCCATTAATATCCACATAAGCACCAGTATCAGCATCAATCATAAATACTCCTGGTGTTAGCTTTGGGTATTTGGCGATGACTGTATCTAACTCTGTTTTCAAAGCTGCAATTTCTCTGGTTTGTTGTACTGCTAAAGGTACAATAGAAGGAGATTTCCATCCTTGATTTGTCTCTACCTCGCTATCTGCGGCTTGAGAGATCGGATTAGAACTACTTCCAGGCTTCAATATTGATAGCACTGTTCCACCAATCACCGCTATTCCCACACCTAATATTAACATCCGAGTTGCGTACAATAGCAAAGAAGAGGAACGAGAATTCTGACGAGTTGTAACTGGTGATTTTTTAGTCGGTAGTGACTGAGAAATAAAAGATTGAGCTTTTTCTGGTCGTTTCTGAGGGCGAGCAGATGATGTGGGTTGTTGTTCTGCGATCTTCCTTAATCTAGCCAGTTCCTCTATTCGGCTACGTTTAGCCCTATGAGACTGAAATTTAGGAATCTCTTGTTTGAAAACTCTGGGTGCAACAGCTTTCTTTTTGTCAGGCACTGGTCTGAGAAATGTTTGCTCAGAAGTTGGAAGTGGAAACTTGGCTACATTACGCTTTTTCTTGAGGGGTAGCTGCGGTTGCAGCCGATTACTAGGCTTTCTACTACTAGACTGCTGCGACTGAGAGTCGGAATTAGTAGTAGAAGATATTACTGAAAGAATTGATCGATTACGAAAACTCTGAACCACTCCAAACACCTTAATATATAACTATAATTTTATTGATTAATACCATTACACAAATATCAAAAGCTACCTCAGCAAAAATAATTTTTTATTTGATTGGATAACCTGAAAATCATAGGAAATCCCAACAATTATTTCTGTTAATTTATGACAGGTTTTGATATTATTAATAGTGAATTTGTTTGATAATTATTATCGTCGCTACACTCCAAAGCTGTTGGGTGTTAGGTAGCAGATTTTTCCCAACACTATTGCAGAGTAATCGGGTTGAAAACCCCACCGTTATTACCAGTGTCCACAATTGGGTTGGGGTTGAATCCAAGGGCAAACATTGAACCTAAAACTGCACCCACAACCTACAACTTTCTTCAAGACTAGGTTCTGTACCAAAATTACTAGAAAATTAGGTTTGAACAGAAGCACTTGGCCTTACTAATCAGGTGTAAATCACCGCTCAACTAAACTTACTTAAACTTACTCAAAGGTCTGAAAGTCTAGTCATTCGTAGTGGATCGACCACTACAGGGTTAAACGGCAAACCCTTTATTCCTTGGTCAAAGACATCAGGAATTACTTTTTTAAAAATGTTCAACGACCCATTTACATCTGCATTTAATAATTTATTTTTCCTGGTTTTATACAACCCTCTTGTTACTCTTTTTCCACTAAATTTCGTTTTTTTCTCTCCATCATATTTTGGTAATTCATCTCCATCCAAACAGCTTGATTGAGATGTATAAGATTCTTCAGTAATTCTTACTTTTATTCCTTTTAATTTTGGTTTATATGTTAACATTTATATCAACCTATAATGAGGGATATTCATGAATTGTTGATTGTTCTTTTTACCTAATTTTATCTCTTGTTTCCATGTCGGATTTTTCCCAATAATTAAGATTCCTATTTCATGGTTGACACACCAATCTATTACTCTTTTGCTTGCTGTGTGGAGATAATTTTCTACTCGACAATTTCGTTTCGGCTAAGAGCCGACATGAATGTGAGTTAATTTTTTTAACCGATGATAATTACTTTGATTGTGGTTATTTTTTAATTGAGATTGTAAACAAGAGCGCTGTTTATTATAAAAAGTATTAATAGCTTTTAATGGTCTGCCTTTAATCAATAGAGGTAAAATTCCTGTTTGATTTGTAGTTATAGCCATTAAATTATTTACTCCTAAATCTACTCCTGCTACTTGTTGATTTTCTGTTGTTTCCTCCGATTTTTCATAGACTATCTCTATTATATAACAGCTACTTTTGGGGATGATTCTGGCCTCTATTATTTCTGTCTGTGATGTGGGAATTTTGATTTCACTCATCGACAGATGACAAATTCCTTTTTTTAAAGCTTTTTTGTAAATTGATTCATCTGGATATGGCAGAATATTTCGGCCTTTTGTCTTATGTTTATATTTGGGAATTTTTGGTTTTCCTAAAAATTTATTGGGCTGTTTTTTCCACTCTTTTAAAGCCGAAAAATAACCAGTCCAACATCGATCTAATCTCCTAATAATTTGCTTACTTACCTTGGTAGGTAAAGCTTGATAATCGGAACTTTTAGATACCTGGTGATAAAGTTGATTAAAATTTAATTTCTTTTGAGTAGTAAAGAAATATTGACGATAATAGTAGTTAGCTAAATTAAACAGATTTTTAGACAAAAAAGCCTTGTGGTCAATTTCAGACCAAAAAGGATGGTTTTTCGTGATTACATGACGTTCAACTAGCTTCATACCTTAATTGTAGCTGATAGGGACTCAATAGATGGACTACCGAACAAACTTACTCCTAGATAGTTTGATGGCTATAGTTATGAGTAAGTTTGATGAGCTTTAGAGAAGTTTTCCCTTTCTGTATCTACCCTAGAGCAAAAAATTAACTATCATGCCGATCATAATTAGACAATGCCCAATTGATTTGTCTAATCATTCCCCGTAACATTGCCACTTCCTGAGCAGAGGGATAGGCACGATTGTATAAACGACGGAATTTTTCCATTCTGCTGGATGCTGTATGGGGATAAAGATAACCTATTTTCAACAAAATAGTTTCTAGATCCTGATAATATGTTTCTAAAACATCTAGAGAGACTTCTAAATCTAGATTTGGTTGGGTTTGAAGACTATTTTCTTCATTAAGTTGTGCCTGATATAGCTCATAACAGCAGATGGCTACTGCTTGAGCCAGATTTAGAGAGGGATAGGCATCATCCGATTGAATACGGACAAATCTTTGGGCATAGTTTAATTCTACATTAGTTAAGCCTCGGTCTTCTCTTCCAAATATTAAAGCTGCTGAGTATCCCAGTAGCCAAGGTAGGGAATTTTTAGGGTTTTCTAGGTGGGTGGGCAATGAACGGTCTAGGGATGTAGTGGCGATCGCCCTTTGACATCCTTTGAGAGCTTCTGGTAATGTTTGGACAATTGTAGCTTTTTCTAAAATTTCTGCCCCATGAACTGCCATTTTTCGGGCTTCTATTCCATGAGGGTCACATTGGGGGTTGACCAATACCAAATTGTAGAAGCCCATATTTTTCATAATCCTGGCCACAGAACCAACATTTAGTGGCCCTTGGGCTTCTACTAAGACTATCCTAATTTGTGTTGATTCTGGTTTGAACATAATTAATTTTAAATTAAATTTTTCAGATTATAGTTTTAAATAGTAATACTAAATCCGGTTTGGTAATGTTACTTCTGAAGGTAAGAAAGAGGCAAAAGTAATAATTATCTTTTATACAAGTTTAATTTTTATAATCAGCTTCAAAAGTACTGTTGCTTATTGCCTCTCCTGATACCAATTTTATGTGAGGCTGCACAGAGTAAGGAGTTAGGAGAAAATTATCTTGTTCAATAGAAGTAAATAATTAAGTATTTCTGTTTTTATCTACAGTTAACTCTGATTAAAATTTTATTCTATGCAACTTCATATTAATTTGGTATTAGTAACAACTTTGTCAAAAGACCTTATTTAATCATATTTGATATGTATGGTTTTCCCAAAATATGATAACTATTAGCTATGAATACTTAATAGTAATTCTGCTAATTCACAAAAACCTTCTACTTCTTTTTTGCTAGTAACATAAACTGGCTGATAATTTAGTTTCTGAAATTGTTAGGATAGTAAGGTACAGTTTAAATACTGATTTTTATTTCCTATTCCCTAAAACTGAAAATGACAGAAATAGTATTACCAAATTCCTTTAATCTCAGACCTGCATCTGCTAAAGATATATGGTCTATCCGTAAGTTAGTTTTAACTGCTAAACTTGACCCGACTCAATTACATTGGCAACAATTTTGGGTAATTGAATCTGATGAGAATTTAGTTGCTTGTGGACAATTGCGAAATTTTGAAGATGCACAAGAATTAGGCAGTTTAGTAGTTGTAAAAGCTTGGCAAAAATGTGGATTAGGCACAACACTTACAAAATATCTGATTCAACAGGCAACTAAACCTTTATATCTGGAATGTTTGGGTAAAAAATTAGAATATTTTTACAGTCGCTTAGATTTTGTTCCTATTTCTTTAGCAGAATTACCTCAATCTCTAAAGTTGAAATTTGGTATATCTCAATTAGGGAGGAAAATATTCAAAATTCCTGTGATAATTATGGAGTATAAAGGAAATCAATTAATCAATTATAATTAGTAAGCATTCAGTCATCAGCTATTAATTCATTGCCTTTAGAGCAGGAATTAGTATTAGACATCTCCAATAATAAAAAATAAAATCAACTATAGCAATCCGCGCATAGGTCGCAACAGATATAATAGTAAGAATAACATCTCCAGTCAAAATACAAAAGAATGAATATTATAGATGAACTAGATGATTTTATCAATCAGACATGCATAGTCCAAAGAAATAAAAAGAGCCTTAGCGGTCAAAATGATTTTGTCGGGAAAATCCTACCATGAAGTCAAAGAATTATTAAATGTTTCTCACAGTTTAGAGAGTGAATGGAAAAACCAGGCACTGTTTCATGACATAGAAAGTTTAAGACTTGAATTATATTGGCACAAAAGGTTACTTAAAGGCCGAAGAAAAAGAGTAAATAATTGAGTGGGTGAGGGCACAAAGTTACCTAAGATTATCAGATTTACATGCACTATTTAAAGAAGCAATATGATGTAGTTTTTGAGTAAACACCAAAGTTATTATAACTTACTCAAAGAAGCGGGAATAACTTGGAAAAAAACTCAAAATAATAATCCAGCTAAAAATGATGAATTAGTGAAAGCAAAAAAAGCGGTCGTTTGCGGAGCAGTCCGTAGGATGGGATGGCGAGGTCTCCCGCTCTTGCAGAGCCGCGAACGCTTTTCATGTCGCGCAGCGAAACGCCATATCCAATCGACCAAGAGAAAATAAATAGAGGAATTATTGACTAAATGGCAACCAGAAATAGAAGCTGAAAAGCTGACAGTGTTTATGATTTAAGAATGTCATTTATTATTGGGCTATCTCTTAAGCTATACTTGGGGAAGAACAGATAAAAGAATAGAAATTCCGATTAAAAATGATTTGGAAAGACAAACTTATTACGGAGCCTTAGATTATCAAACTAAGGAATTTATTGTGCAAGAATATAAGAGTGGAAATACTGAAAATACTATTGAATTTGTTAAATATTTACAAGAGCAAAGGCCAGGAAAAAGATTGGCAATATTTTGGGATGGTGCAACTTATCATAACTCTCAAGAGTTTCAAGAATATTTGATGTTAATTAATTAAGAAAAACCCGAAGAGGAATGGTTGATAAATTGTACAAAATTTGCCCCAAACGTCCCTAAACAAAACCCCGTTGAAGATATTTGGTTGCAAGCAAAAAATTTCATCAGACAATTTTATCATCTTTGCAGTTATTTTAAAGTAGTTAAGTGCCTATTGCAGAACTCGCCATCCCATCCTAACGGAATGCTCCGCAAACGACAGCTTTTTCCCCTTGAAAGGGGAGGCTTTTAACCTAAACTGTTTAATTCTTTAATTATTTAATTATTAATTATCCGGTAATTAATCTCCAAGGGGAATTAAAAGTTAGGAAGAAAAATGACTACTCTAAAACATTAGCGTAAACATTCAGTATCAGCTATAATTATTTGATGAAAGAAGGAAGTAAAAGCAATTGATAAATCGAGAGAAAATAAAAAATTACTGCCAAACTACTCTCCCTTAACTCTAGGAATAATTATTAATTATTAATTGCTGATAATGCAGTTCCTCTGTAAGAGTCTAGCTGACTGCTAAGAACTGAATGCTTATACATTTGCTTTATTCAGAATAAATAAACTTTCATCCCCCCCTCGTCCAATTCTGAAATTTTCGTCTAAATAAGTAATATCGAGTGTGGCAACTCTACCTCGAGGATTGTTAGCTTTTACAACTTTAAAAGGATTTAGTTTAGGGGTGTCAATACCTACAATTTTCTCAATCGCTAAATAACGTTTATCAAAATAGACATTGATGCGTTTATCTGCTAAACCAGATGTATTTAGAGCCGGCTCAAAACTAGCATTTACTTTTACATACCCTGATATTAATTTCAGAGGATGTTGTACTTCAGCGAGATTAAAAAAAATTTTATCCCCAACATTAATTACCTGATAAATTTTACCTACTTTTAACCCCAATGGTAGGGAATCTAAAGAACGGATTTCTCTAGCCGTAGAGTATAGTAGTTGCCAAGTCCCCTCTAATAAATTAGGAGTATACAAGAGAGGTTGAGGATGAGGATTGAGACTTTCTAAGTCTGTTGTTAACTGTTCAATTTCTTTCTCTAAAGTTCTGTCTAACTTCAAATTAGTAACAGGAGAACCATCATTTCTAGTTTGAATATTTTTGATTGTCGCTTGTAATTTTTGCTTCACAATTTGATTATTCATAAAATTAAATAGTTGTAGAATACTTTGTTGTATCAGTGTAAGTAGTTGTGCTTTTAGGAATTTCCTAGTTGAGAGAGGGAAGAGGGAACAGGGAACAGGAAGTCTATAGGATGTGTAATTAATTTTGCATAGGAACTTATAATTTTCAAGACTTATACCAATTCACTTGAAAAATGTCATAAATAGTTTAAACTTTAGATGTGAAATAATTTCCTGAAATTACTGAGCGCGTCTTTCATGTCGCACAGCAAAAAGTTCTGAATCTATAAAATCTTACTTTTGACTTTTGACTTTTAACTTCTGTGAAACGGTATTATCATCATTAACTTAATAACTCATCTACGGGAATGCTAAAACCATCTAAAAGTTTTTGAGTATTAACAACTTGCCCAGAAATAAAAATAAGTCTTGATTCTTGAGTCACAACAATTACCCATTTATTCTCAGGAAATACTAACCAAACTTCTTCCCCTCCAGACTCTAAATATTCTTGTGCTTTGGCAATAATATCTTCAGCTAAATCTGTAGGAGAAACAATTTCAGCACTTAAAGGAAAACTTTGAGGCAAGACTTTTTCATTGCCAAATTCTGTCTCTAATTCTGGGGTGAGATAAGCAACATCAGGATAACGTCCTTGCTTGTTTGTACGACAAGGTACATCAGTATAAACCTCTCCTTGTTGTTGACCAGAGTTGAGATAGTTTCTCCAATAAGTTGCTAGTTTAGCTTGAATCCGACTATGCTTAAGACTCATACCATTTTTCTCCAATAATTTCCCATCTACCCACTCTTTCTTTTCAGGAGGATTTTCTATCCAATCTTCTAAAGTATATTCTGTTAATTTTTGCACAACAACTGGGGATGTAATCATTATTAATTACCTCTTTTAATTCCTAATTAAATTATAGTAAAAAATCTATTTTTTTACTGGTTGACAATACAATTGTTTTATGTTAGAGAATATGATAAATGGGAAAAATTAAAAGAGCATTTTGCTCCTGATATCAAATCCGGATGAAAAGTCGTCATTGCGACGATAGGAAGCAATCTCCTAGACCCTTGAGATTGCTTCCTTCCACTCCGTTCCAGTCGCAATGACTTGGATCTAGTAATTCTCTGGATTTGGTATGATATCTCAAATAATGCCATAATTTCAGTTAAACTCAAGACCTAAAAAAATTAAGTGAACTTCCAATCAGTCATAGCCACCTTAAATAAATTCTGGAGCGATCGCGGCTGTCTCATCGCTCAACCTTACGATACGGAAAAAGGAGCAGGTACAATGAATCCCCACACCTTCCTGCGGGCGATCGGTCCTGAACCTTGGTCAGTTGCCTACGTTGAACCCTGTCGTCGCCCTACGGATGGGCGTTATGGAGAAAACCCTAACCGCTTTCAACACTACTATCAATATCAAGTCTTAATCAAACCATCTCCTAATAATATTCAAGATGTTTATCTTGACTCTCTCCGCGCTCTGGGTATCCGTCCAGAAGATCATGATATTCGATTTGTAGAAGATAACTGGGAATCTCCCACTCTGGGTGCTTGGGGTGTTGGTTGGGAAGTTTGGCTCGATGGCATGGAAATTACCCAATTTACCTACTTTCAACAATGTGGTAGTATAGATTGCCGACCAGTGTGCATAGAAATCACCTATGGTTTAGAACGCCTTGCCATGTATCTCCAGGAAGTTGATGCTATCACTAAAATAGCTTGGACTGATAACGTCACTTATGGAGACGTTTACCTTCAGGGAGAAATTGAACAATGTACCTATAATTTTGAGGCATCTAATCCTGAGTTTCTGTTTACTATATTCGGTCTTTATGAACAAGAAGCTGAACAACTAATAAAACAAGAATTAGTTTTACCCAGTCTCGACTACGTTCTCAAATGTTCCCACAGTTTTAATTTACTTGATGCTAGAGGAGTAATCTCTGTCACCGAACGCACTCGTTATATTGGCAGAATTCGTAATTTAGCACGACAAGTAGGACAACTTTACTTAGCACAACGGGAAAATCTTAACTTCCCATTGCTGAAAGAAACTGTGAAAGCAGCTTCAATAATTAATAATTAATAATTAACAATTAATAATTACCTCTTCTGTAATAGAAGGATTGATTAAAGGAAATTTTTTTTCTGTTAGTCGATTGGATATGGCAAGGTTTTATCCCCATCCCATCCTAACGGACTGCTGCCTCTTGCAGAGGAGCTGCGCTAACGCAAACGACCGCTTTTTATCCTTTCTAGGAGAGGCTTTAAACCTTAATTTTTCAGTAAACAGAACTTAGGCAAAAGCTGCGAAATCAAGTCATTGTGACGAGAGGAAGCCATCTCAAACCCTAATATTTCCTGAAAATGCGTAATATCAAATCCGCTTACTTTGGAGTTGGGAGATTCATTCAAGAGGCAAAAACTTCTAGTTTGGTAGTGGGTTTGGTCACCAAACTCCTACGAGGTATGAATTGTCCCGATACTAACGGATTAGATATAAGTCCTGGTCAACTTATTTACCGAATTATTAATTATTAATAATTGATAATTAAATAATTCATGCCTTGAAG